>NZ_JBFACN010000008.1:0-230843 GCF_040640875.1 Streptomyces sp. NPDC021562 | reverse complement strand
CCGCGGCTTCGGCCGGGGGTCCGGGGGGTGGCCCCCGGGCAGGCACAGTATGCGCAGGCTGGCGGAGAAGCCGGCGAACCTGCGGTTCTTCCTGCGGAGCATGATCACTCATGACTGATGCGACCGACCTGTGCCGCGGCTTCGGCCGGGGGTCCGGGGGGTGGCCCCCGGGCAGGCACAGTATGCGCAGGCTGGCGGAGAAGCCGGCGAACCTGCGGTTCTTCCTGCGCTCGATGGTCAGCAAGGGCTGAGACCCACCCCCGCTCGACAAGCCTCAACACCCGCTCACGTACAAGGAGTTACGGAACCCATGGACGCTGTGACCCAGGTCCCCGCCCCCGTCAACGAGCCGGTGCACGGCTATGCCCCCGGCTCGGCCGAGCGCACCCGCCTGGAGGCGAAGCTCAAGGAGCTCGCCGAGAACCCGATCGAGCTGCCGATGACCATCGGCGGCGAGAAGCGGCTCGGCGGCGGCGAGCCCTTCCAGGTGGTGCAGCCGCACAACCACAAGTCCGTCATCGGCACCGGCCGTCACGCCACCCGGCAGGACGCCCAGGACGCCATCGACGCCGCCCTCGCCGCCGCGCCCGCCTGGCGCGCGATGTCCTTCGACGACCGTGCCGCGATCATCCTGCGCGCCGCCGAACTGCTCTCCGGCCCCTGGCGCGAGACCCTCGCCGCCTCCACCATGCTCGGCCAGTCCAAGACCGCCCAGCAGGCCGAGATCGACACGCCCTGCGAGCTGATCGACTTCTGGCGGTTCAACGTCCACTACGCCCGCCAGATCCTGGCCGAGCAGCCGCCGGCCAACTCCCCGGGCGTCTGGAACCGCATGGACCACCGCCCCCTGGAGGGCTTCGTCTACGCGATCACGCCGTTCAACTTCACCGCCATCGCGGGCAACCTGCCGACGGCCCCCGCCCTCATGGGCAACGTCGTCGTCTGGAAGCCGTCGCCTACCCAGACCCACGCGGCCGTCCTGCTGATGCAGCTGCTGGAGGAGGCCGGTCTGCCCAAGGGCGTCATCAACCTGGTCACCGGTGACGGCATCGAGGTCTCCGAGGTCGCCCTGAACCACCGGGACCTGGCCGGCATCCACTTCACCGGCTCCACCAAGACCTTCCAGTACCTGTGGAAGACGGTCGGCGCCAACATCGAGAAGTACCGCACCTACCCGCGCCTGGTGGGCGAGACCGGCGGCAAGGACTTCCTCGTCGCCCACCCGAGCGCCGACCGGGCCGTCCTCAAGACCGCCCTGACCCGCGGTGCCTTCGAGTACCAGGGCCAGAAGTGCTCCGCCACCTCCCGCGCCTACATTCCGGCCTCCATCTGGAACTCCGGATTCCGCGAGGAGTTCGCCGCCGAGGTCGACTACCTGACCATGGGTGACGTCACCGACCTGGCGAACTTCCTCGGCGCCGTGATCGACGAGCGCGCCTTCGCCAAGAACAAGGCCGCGATCGACCGGGCTAAGACCGACCCGTCCTGCGAGATCGTGGCGGGCGGCTCCTACGACGACTCGGTCGGCTGGTTCGTCCGCCCGACGGTCGTCGTCTGCGACGACCCGGAGAACGAGGTGTTCCGCACCGAGTACTTCGGCCCGTTCCTCGCCGTGCACGTCTACGAGGACGACAAGTACGACGAGATGCTGACCCAGATGGAGTCGGTGTCGGACTACGCGCTGACGGGTTCGGTCATCGCCAACGACCGCGCGGCCGCCGCGTACACGATGCAGAAGCTCCGCTACGCGGCCGGCAACTTCTACATCAACGACAAGTCGACCGGTGCCGTCGTCGGCCAGCAGCCCTTCGGCGGCGGCCGGGCCTCCGGCACCAACGACAAGGCCGGTGCCCCGCAGAACCTGCTGCGCTGGACCCTGACCCGGGCGATCAAGGAGACCCTGGTCCCGCCGACCGACTACACGTACCCGCACATGGGCTGACCCCCGCCGTCACTCCACCCGAGCACGGGGCGGGAAGCCTGACCCACGAGCAGGCTTCCCGCCCCGTTCCCACGGCCGGAACAGCGCCCACAGCCCGGCCTGGTCCGAGCTGCCCGGCGCCGCCGACAGGATCACGATCTTCAGTTCCGAGTCGCCGTCCGTGAGGACGTCGCAGTCCACCTCCACCGGCCCGACCTCCGGATGCTCGACCGTCTTGCGGTCCTCGCGGTGGGCGGCCACCGTGCCGTTCGCCCAGAGCCGGGCGAACCGCTCGTTGCCCCGGGCCAGTTCGCGGATCAGGTCGGCCAGCCGGGCGTCGTGCGGGAAGCGGCCGGTGGCCCGGCGCAGGTCCGACACGATCGCGAGGTCGGAGTCGTCGCCGTTCGCCACCCGTACCGGCCACGCCGAGAGCCGGGCCGCCTCGCCGCCCACCGGGAACCGCTCGCGGGCGAGGTTGCGCAGCTCGGGCGGGATGTCCGACGGGTCGCCGAGCAGCGCGGCCCAGGCGGGGTTCCAGCACAGCATCTGCCAGTGCGCGGTGAACACGGCGACCGCGACGTCCCCGAGCCGGTTCAGCACGCGGTGCACGCCCGGCGGGAGCCGGTCGGGGATCGGGCCGTCGTCCGGGGGCAGCAGCCCCGCCATGCGGTAGAGGTGCTCCCGCTCGGTGCGGGTCAGCCGCAGGGCACGGGCGAGTGCGGCGACCACCTGTCCGGAGGGTGCCGTGGCCCGGCCCTGCTCCAGGCGGACCACGTAGTCGACGGACACCCCCGCGCGTTCGGCGAGTTCCTCGCGGCGCAGTCCCGGCGCGCGCCGGGCGGGGCCGACCGGCAGTCCCAGGTCCGACGGGGACAGCCGCTCCCGCCAGGCTCGGATGGTGGTCCCCAGGTCGGTCGTCGTTTTCCCGGTCATGTCCGCCATCCTGCCTCCTCCGCGATCCTGGTACCGCCGTTCCTACGGTCCGGGCGTCCCTGGCAGCGCGTCCGGGCGGCGCGCAGGATCGAGCCATGACCATCACCTTCATCACCGGAGCCAACAAGGGGCTCGGCCGGGAGACCGCCCGCCGTCTCGTCGAGCTCGGCCACACCGTGCTCGTCGGCGCCCGCGACCCGGAGCAGGGCGCCGCCGCGGCCGACGCCCTCGGCGCGCGGTTCGTGCGGATCGACGTCACCGACGACGCCTCGGTCGCCGCCGCGGCCGCCGACGTCGCCGCCCACGAGGGCAGGATCGACGTCCTGGTCAACAACGCCGGTGTCGCCGAACCGGGCGCCGACCCGGCCGGGCTCACCGCCGCCGACGCCCTCGCCGTCTTCGACGTCAACCTCTTCGGCGTGATCCGCACGACCACCGCGTTCCTGCCGCTGCTGCGCGGGTCGGCGGACCCGGTCGTGGTCAACGTCAGCAGCGGACTGGGGTCGGTCGCCGTCACCCATGACCCGGACCGGGTCGAGTCCACCGTCGTGGCACCGCTCTACACCTCTTCCAAGGCGGCCCTGGTCATGCTCACCACCCAGTACGCCAAGGCCTTCAAGGACATCCGCGTCAACGCCGTCGACCCCGGCTACACGGCGACCGACCTCAACGCCCACAGCGGCCCGCAGACCGTCACCGAGGGCACCGACGCGATCGTCCGACTCGCCACCGAACCGGCCGGCGCCGGCACCGGCCGGTTCATCGACCGGCACGGTCCGGTCCCCTGGTAGTCGGCGCGCGGTTCGCCGAAAGGCCCGGTCAGGGCCGGACGGCCGACCTCGCCGTCTCAGATAGTAGGAAGTCCGAGTAATTGTGCAGACAGAGGCGGGCCGCTCCCTTACTTTTGTAGGAGCCGAACGTCTCGCTCGATCAAGCGAATGGCGGTCGTGAGCCGGGCCCCGTGCAGGCAACCCCTGCGGCCTTCGCTCCCCGCCCCTTCCGGCGTCTCGTAACCCCCCTGCCGTACTCCACGTATGCCGAAGGAGTCGATTCCCATGGCCGAGACGACCGTCCGCCGCCGAGTCCGCCACGTGTCCCGCACGAGCGACTCCGAGCGCAAGAACGCAGCCGCCGCCCTCCAGCGCGCCCTCGACCGCCGTGACAACGGCGGTGAGACGGGCCACTGACCGGCAGCGGTCCTCTGATCGGGAGCCGCACCCGCACGGGGTACGGCGCGGCCGGGACCGCCGCGCCGTACTCCGGGATCAGCCGCCGCGGCGTATCTCGAAGTGGTCGATCCGGGCCCCGTCCTGGGCCAGCGCCGACACCTTCAGCCGCGGGCCGGCACCCGCCTCCGCCTCGACCTTGAGGAAGGAGAAGCCGGTGTACCGCACCCGCGACCACTCCACCGTCTCGGCCGCGTTGTGCTGCCCCTCGGTCCAGTGGAAGCTGTCCACCGCGTCGTGCCGGGTGACGTGCCCCTCGTAGCTGTCCTGCACGCCGGAGGGGAACGCGTACAGGGCCCGCCCGCCGCCGCCCGCCGTGACGTGCACGATGCCGTCCCGGGTCGGGTCGGTCGAGCCGCCGACCGGGACCGCGCGGCCGACCCGGCCGTCCCGCACCGCGTCGGTGCGCTCGTAGACGTGGTTGTGTCCGTTGATCACCAGGTCCACCTGGTACCGGTCGAACAGCGGCAGCCAGGCCGCCCGCACGCCGCCGTCGGAGGCGTGCGAGGACGTCGAGTACGCGCAGTGGTGGAAGAAGACCACGACGAAGTCCACGTCCCCGGCCGTCCGCAGCTCCTTGAGCTTCCGCTCCAGCCACGCCGTCTGCCGGCCGCCGCTGTAACCGAGGTTGGCGGGTATCTCGTACGACACGTCGTTCGCGTCCAGCGCCACGAAGCCGACGTTGCCGTAGGTGAACGCGTACACGCCCGGTGCCCCGCGCGGGTCGAAGCCGTTGTCCGGGAGGGCGAAGCGGGCGTACTGGCCGCCGTAGCCGTCGGGGGAGTACCAGGCCTCCATGTCGTGGTTGCCGGTCGTCACCATCCACGGCACCGACCGCGCCACCGGGTCGTTCTGCTGCAGGAACCGGTCCCACTCGCGGGCGTCGTAGCCGTCCGAGGTCTTCCCGGCGCCGTTGCCGTCGGCGTAGCAGATGTCACCCGCGTGGAGGTGGAAGGCCGGGTTCTGCCGCAGCAGCGCGTGGTCGCTCGCCCGGCCCGCCTGACTGACGCCCTGGTCGCCGAAGGCCGTGAACACGAACCGCTCCGGACTCGCCGGCGCGGTGCGGAAGGGGGCGACGGCCGAGCGGTGGGCCGGGGCGGCCGGGTCCAGGCCCTCGTGGCCGACGCCGTAGTAGTAGGTGGTGCCGGGGGCGAGGCCGTCCACCGCCGCGTGCAGGTAGTACTGCTCGACCACCGGGCGCACGCCCCGCACGCCGGGCGTGCGCAGCTGCCGCACCTCCGCGTCGACGCGCCGGGAAAGGTCGTCGGGCCGGGTCCCGATCCGGACGAACGGCTTGCGGACGGGGGAGGGCACCTGCCAGGAGATCCGCATCTGCCGTCTCGGGTCGGCGCCGAAGGCGAGATGGCGGCCGAACGGCGGGACCGCCGCACCCCGGACCGCCGAGGTGGCCGGCGCCCGACTCGCCGACCTCGCCGCGCATCCGGCCAGCAGACCGCCGCCCGCCACCGCGCCCGCCGACACCAGGGTGCGGCGGCTCACCAGCCGGGTGCGCAGATACTCGTACTGCTCGGCCATGCTCATCCGGGCCGCGAGGCGCGGCGGAATGCCGAAGTCGGGGACGTCCATGCCGCAAAGATGCCCAGCACACGTCAACAACCGCCCTGCATGCGGGTGAACGCCGGGTGACGGGGTGAGTGGCGCCCCCCTCCGGGTGTCCGCATGACGGACGGTGCGTGTCATCCCATGGGACGAGGAGTACGGTGCTGTGCATGTCTCGCAGCATCGATCTCGCAGTGATCCCCGGTGACGGCATCGGGCAGGAAGTCGTGGCCGAAGGCCTCAAGGTCCTCTCCGCCGTCCTCCCGCAGGATGTGAAGCTGGAGACCAAGGAGTACGACTTCGGCGCCCGGCGCTACCACGCCACCGGTGAGACGCTCACCGACGCCGACCTCGACGCGCTGAAGCAGCACGACGCCATCCTGCTGGGCGCGATCGGCGACCCGAGCGTCCCGTCCGGCGTCCTGGAGCGCGGCTTCCTGCTGAAGCTCCGCTTCGCCTTCGACCACCACGTCAACCTGCGTCCGTCGAAACTGCTCCCCGGTGTCGCCACCCCGCTGGCCGGCGAGCCGGAGATCGACTTCGTCGTGGTCCGCGAGGGCACCGAGGGCCCCTACACCGGCAACGGCGGCACCATCCGCAAGGGTACCGAGCACGAGGTCGCCACCGAGGTGTCCGTCAACACCGCCTACGGTGTCGAGCGGGTCGTCCGGGACGCCTTCGCCCGCGCCCAGGCCCGCCCCCGCAAGAAGCTCACGCTGGTCCACAAGAACAACGTGCTCACCTTCGCGGGGCACCTGTGGACGAACATCTTCAACAAGGTGGCCGAGGAGTTCCCCGAGGTCACCACGGACTACATCCACGTCGACGCGGCCACCATCTACCTGGTCACCGACCCGGCCCGGTTCGACGTCATCGTCACCGACAACCTCTTCGGCGACATCATCACCGACCTCGCCGCGGCCGTCTCCGGCGGCATCGGCGTCGCGGCGAGCGGCAACATCAACCCCTCCCGCGAGTTCCCCTCGATGTTCGAGCCGGTCCACGGTTCCGCGCCCGACATCGCCGGCCAGGGCAAGGCGGACCCCACCGCCACGGTCCTGTCCGTCGCCCTGCTGCTGCGCCACCTCGGTTACGAGGCCGAGGCCGCCCGTGTCGAGGAGGCGGTCACCGCCGACCTCACCGAACGCCAGGGCAAGCCCGCCCGCTCCACCTCGGAGATCGGCGACGCGCTGGCCGTACGAGTAGCCGGCTGACCCGCCGGGCTTCTCCCTCCGTCAAGAAGCCGCCGGGTCGCACACGCACCCGGCGGCTTCCCCGTGCCTGCCACCGGGTGCCACCATCAACCCCGGGTCCGCTTTCACCCCGATTCCTTCCGCCCAGGCCCCCGCGCGATAATCGAACGCGAAGCCGCGGTATGAGGGAATGCTCGGACGTCCTACGACAAGGGTGTGAGCGCGGCCACCACTACAACCGGTGAAGGACTACCACTCATGACGACGCCCACGATCGAGCTCAAGCCGTCCGCGCACCCGACCGCCGCCGCCGAGCGCGAGGCGATCCTCGCCCACCCCGGATTCGGCCGCCACTTCACCGACCACATGGTGACGATCAAGTGGACCGAGGGCCGCGGTTGGCACGACGGCCAGCTCGTCCCGTACGCGCCGATCCCGCTCGACCCGGCCACCAACGTCCTGCACTACGCCCAGGAGATCTTCGAGGGGCTGAAGGCCTACCGCCGCCCCGACGGCTCGGTGGCCACCTTCCGGCCCGACCAGAACGCCAAGCGCTTCCAGCGCTCCGCCCGCCGCCTCGCCATGCCCGAGCTGCCGGTGGAGACCTTCATCGAGGCCTGTGACGTCCTGGTCCAGCAGGACAAGGACTGGGTCCCGGCGCACGGCGGCGAGGAGTCCCTCTACCTGCGTCCCTTCATGATCGCCACCGAGGTCGGCCTGGGCGTCAAGCCGGCCAACGAGTACCTGTTCCTGGTCATCGCCTCCCCGGCCGGCGCCTACTTCCCCGGTGGCGTCAAGCCGGTCTCCATCTGGGCCTCCGAGGACCGGGTCCGCGCCGTCCCCGGCGGCATGGGCGACGCCAAGACCGGCGGCAACTACGCGGCCAGCCTGCTCGCCCAGGCCGAGGCCGCCGCCCAGGGCTGCGACCAGGTCTGCTACCTCGACGCGGTCGAGCACAAGTGGGTCGAGGAACTCGGCGGCATGAACCTGTACTTCGTGTACGGCAACAAGATCGTCACCCCCACCCTGTCCGGGTCCATCCTGGAGGGCGTCACCCGCGACAGCCTGCTGACCGTCGCCCGCGACCTCGGCTACGAGTCCGAGGAGGCCCGGGTCTCCATCGACCAGTGGCAGCGCGACTCCGAGAACGGCACCCTCACCGAGGTCTTCGCCTGCGGCACGGCCGCCGTGATCACCCCGGTCGGCACGGTCAAGCGGACCGGCGCCGAGTGGCAGCAGTCGGGCGGCGAGCCCGGCGAGGTCACCCTCAGGCTCCGCGAGGCGCTCCTCGACATCCAGCGCGGCACGGCGGAGGACAAGCACGGCTGGATGCACCAGCTCGGCTGATCGACCTCCGGTCGACCGTCCGACGCGTACCACCTCCCCCGTACGGGGGAGGTGCCTCCTACGACGTGGTGGACCGGCCTGAAGCCGGCGTTCGGTGCCACGAAGCCGCCCAGCAGGTAGCCGCCCGCCTCCGGCAGCGCGGCGGTGGTGAAGTGCGGGGCGTAGGCGAGGACCCCGAGAAGCAGCAGGGCCGTCATGCCGACGGCGAGGACCTTGGACATGGCGAGCAGCACCCGGTAGCCGTAGAC
This sequence comes from Streptomyces sp. NPDC021562, assembly GCF_040640875.1. NCBI lineage: Bacteria > Bacillati > Actinomycetota > Actinomycetes > Kitasatosporales > Streptomycetaceae > Streptomyces > Streptomyces sp. NPDC021562. The sequence goes on along the minus strand of NZ_JBFACN010000008.1, from coordinate 222,415 downwards.
CGCGCCCGCCACCGTCGCCGCCGATCCACACGGTCAGCGCGGTGTAGCCGAGGGCCAGCAGCAGGCCCACCACCGAGCCGACCAGCCGCCCGCGCACCCCGAACTGGGCGCCGGAGGAGGTGGAGAGGTTGGTGGCGGTGCGCAGGGAGACCAGGGCCAGCGGGGCCGTGAACACCGTGCCGATCAGCGTGCCCGCCACGATCGCGCTCACCGACGCCCACCAGCCGAGCCCGAAGGACGGCGGCAGTCAGCCGAAGACGATCACGCCGAGGCAGAGGTTGGAGCCGAGCAGGATCGAGACCAGATCCTTCGGACCGCTGGTGCTCCCCCACGCTCCGCGCTGTTCTATCGGCATGGCTGGTCTCCTTCGACGGCCGCCCAAATGTTAGAGCGACGTTCAATGTGGGTGACCCGGCGGACGATGTCAATGGTTTCCTTCTCGTGATCCGGTGTTTAGAGTGTTGCTCTAAGTTGAGCGAGGTAAGAGGAAGCGAAGGAGGTGCCGGACGTGCGACTGACGCCCACGGAACGTGACCGGCTGCTGCTCTTCGGAGCCGCCGAGCTGGCCCGTGCCCGCCGCGCGCGGGGCCTCAGGCTCAACGTGCCCGAGGCCACCGCGCTGATCGCGGACACCGTCTGCGAGGCCGCCCGGGACGGAAAGCGGCTCGCCGAGGCGATCGAGGCGGCCCGCGCCGTCCTCGGCCCGGCCGACGTGCTGCCCGGCGTCGCCGACGTCGTCACCGAGGTGCACGTCGAGGCCGTCTTCGACGACGGGTCCAGGCTCGCCGTGGTCACCGACCCGATCGGGGGCGGGGGACTGGGTGAGGAGGCGCCCGGCGCGCTGCTGCCGGGGCCCGAGCACGCCGACCCCGAGGCGGTCGTCCGGCTGACCGTCACCAACACCGCGGCCGTCCCCGTCTCCGTCACCTCGCACTTCCACTTCTTCGAGGCCAACCCGCGCCTCGACTTCGACCGCGCCGCCGCCTACGGCCTGCGGCTCGCCGTGCCGGCCGGGTCGTCCGTGCGGTTCGGGCCGGGGGACTCGCTGGAGGTCGGCCTCGTGCCGATCGGCGGCGAGCGGGTCGCCATCGGCTTCGCCGGGCTCGTCGACGGGCCGCTGGACGCGCCCGGCGCCCGCGAGGAGGCGCTGCGCCGCGCCGCCGCCTGCGGGTACCTGGGCATTCGAGAGCAGGAGACCGGGCGATGAGCCGCCCCGGAGGCCACCCCGCCGAGGCGCGCCGCCTCACCCCGCACGAGTACGCGGCCACCCACGGCCCCCGCGCCGGCGACCGCGTCCGCCTCGGGGACTCGGGGCTCGTGATCCGCGTCGAGGACGACTCCCAGCGCTACGGGGACGAGTTCCTGGCCGGCTTCGGCAAGACCGCCCGGGACGGGCTGCACCTCAAGGCCGCCGCCGTGCGCGAGACCTGCGACGTCGTGATCAGCAACGTCGTCGTCATCGACGCCGTGCTGGGCATCCGGAAGGTCTCCATCGGCATCCGCGAGGGGCGGATCTGCTCGATCGGGCGGGCCGGGAACCCCGACACCCTCGACGGAGTCGACGTCGTGGTCGGCACCGGTACGTCCATCGTGTCCGGCGAGGGGCTCATCGCCACCGCCGGGGCCGTGGACACGCACGTCCACCTGCTGTCGCCGCGCATCATGGAGGCCTCGCTGGCCTCCGGTGTCACGACGATCATCGGGCAGGAGTTCGGGCCGGTGTGGGGCGTCGGCGTCAACTCGCCCTGGGCGCTGAAGCACGCGTTCGGCGCCTTCGACGCCTGGCCGGTCAACATCGGCTTCCTGGGCCGGGGTTCGTCCTCGCACCCGGCGCCGCTGGTGGAGGCGCTGGCGGAGGGCGGCGCGTGCGGCTTCAAGGTGCACGAGGACATGGGCGCCCACACCCGGGCCCTGGACACCGCGCTGCGGGTCGCCGAGGACCACGACGTCCAGGTCGCCCTGCACAGCGACGGGCTGAACGAGTGCCTGTCGGTCGAGGACACCCTCCGGGTGCTGGAGGGCCGCACCATCCACGCCTTCCACATCGAGGGCTGCGGCGGCGGCCACGTCCCCAATGTGCTGAAGATGGCCGGCGTCCCCCACGTCATCGGCTCCTCCACCAACCCGACGCTGCCCTTCGGCCGGGACGCGGTCGCCGAGCACTACGGGATGATCGTCTCCGTCCACGACCTGAAGACCGACCTGCCCGGCGACGCCGCCATGGCCCGCGACCGCATCCGCGCCGGCACCATGGGCGCCGAGGACGTGCTGCACGACCTGGGCGCGATCGGCATCACCTCCTCCGACGCGCAGGGCATGGGCCGGGCCGGGGAGACCGTCCGCCGCACCTTCGCGATGGCCGGCAAGATGAAGGCCGAGCTCGGTGCCCCGGACGACGGCCACGACAACGAGCGCGTGCTGCGGTACATGGCCAAGCTGACCATCAACCCGGCCATCGCCCACGGCCTCTCGCACGAGGTCGGCTCGATCGAGGTCGGCAAGCTCGCCGACATCGTGCTGTGGAGCCCGGAGTACTTCGGGGCCAAGCCGCAGCTGGTGCTGAAGGCCGGCTTCCCGGCCTTCGGCGTCACCGGCGACCCGAACGCGGCCACCGACACCTGCCAGCCCCTCGTGCTGGGACCCCAGTTCGGGGCGCACGGCGCCACCCCCGCCGACATCTCCGTCGCGTTCGTGGCGCAGGCCGCCCTCGACCAGGGCCACGACACCCTGCCCACCCGGCGCCGCCGGGTCGCCGTCCGCGGCACCCGCGGCATCGGCCCGGCCGACCTGCGGCGCAACTCCCGTACCGGAGCGGTCGACGTCGACCAGCGCACCGGCCTGGTCACCCTCGACGGCGAACCGCTGCGCTCCGAGCCCGCCGAATCCGTCTCCCTCAACCGCCTGTACTTCCTCTGAGGATCACCGATGACTGCTGCCTCCGACGGCTTCCGGATGCCCGCCGAGTGGACCCCCCACGAGCGCACCTGGATGGCGTGGCCGGGCCCCAACCCCACCTTCGACGACCCCGACGACCTGCGCCTGTCGCGGATCGCCTGGGCCTCGGTGGCCCGCGCGGTGCTCCGCTTCGAGCCGGTGACGGTCGTGTGCGGCCCCGGTCAGTCGGCGCAGGCGCGGACGCTGCTCGGCCCCGGCGTCGACACCGTCGAGCGAGACCTCGACGACGCCTGGATGCGGGACATCGGCCCCACGTTCCTCACCGACGGGCGGGAACTCGCCGCCGTGGACTGGACGTTCAACGGCTGGGGCGCCCAGCACTGGGCCCGCTGGGAGCACGACGCGAAGATCGCCGCCCAGGTCGCGGACCTCGCGGGCGCCCGGACGTACGCCTCGAAGCTGGTCAACGAGGGCGGCGCGATCCACGTCGACGGCGAGGGGACGGTCCTGCTGACGGAGACCGTGCAGCTCGGCCCCGAGCGCAACCCCGGCTGGACCCGCGAGGAGGTCGAGGCCGAGATCCACGGGATGCTCGGCACCCGCAAGGCGATCTGGCTGCCGCGCGGACTCACCGGTGACTACCCCCCGCACGGCTTCGGCACCCTCGGCCACGTCGACATCGTCGCCGCCTTCGCCCGCCCCGGCGTCGTGGTCGCCCACCACCAGCCGGACCCGGCCCACCCCGACCACGAGGTCACCCAGGAGGTCATCGGGCTGCTGCGGTCCGCGAGCGACGCCCGCGGCCGCGCCCTGGAGGTCGTCGAGGTCCCCGCGCCGACCGTCCTGGAGGCCGACGGACACTGGGCCGACTACTCCTACATCAACCACTACCTCTGCAACGGCGGGGTCGTGCTGTGCGGCTTCGACGACCCGCGCGACGAGACCGCGGCCGGGATCTTCCGCCGTCTCTTCCCCGAGCGGACCGTGACCCTGGTGGACGCCCGTACGATCTTCGCGGGCGGTGGCGGTATCCACTGCATCACCCAGCAGCAGCCGAAGATCTAGGGAACCAGGAGCGGAACATGGCCGGTGCGCGCAGGAACGCCCCGCCCCGCGAGGACGTGCTCGCCGCCGCCATGACCATGATCGCCGACCGGGGTCTGGAGAAGCTCACCATGGCCGCCCTCGGCCGCGAGGTCGGGATGAGCAGCGGCCACCTCCTCTACTACTTCCACTCCAAGGACGAACTCCTGCTCCAGACCCTGGAGTGGAGCGAGGGCCGGCTGGGCGCCGAGCGCGGCCGGCTGCTCACCCGGCCCGGCACCGCCCGCGGGCGCCTCGACGCCTACGTCGACCTGTACGTGCCCGACGGGCACCGCGACCCGCACTGGACGCTCTGGCTGGAGGTCTGGAACCGCTCGCAGAACGCCGAGGAGGCCGCCCGCGACCGGCAGGCCGCCATCGAGGGCGCCTGGCACCGCGACCTGGTGGCGCTGCTCGCGGAGGGCGTGTCCACGGGCGAGTTCCGCCCGGTCGACCCGGACCGCTTCGCCACCCGGCTGCGCGCCCTGCTCGACGGCTTCTCCATCCACGTGGCGATCGGCCTGCGCGGCACGGACCGGGCCCGGGCCCTCGGTCACGTACGGGAGTTCCTGGAAGCGGATCTCGTGCGACACCCGGCATGACGACCGCATCCTGAGACGGTGAGTGAGCCGGGGACACGGTTGTGCCAGACTGCCCCCGTGCTCTCGTTCGCCATGATTATGGGCAGCAGGCGCGCCGGTCCGCAGTGACCACCACGTACGACCAGGTACGGGTGGCCATCGTCGTCCTCGACCCGCGCGCAGACCTCTCGCACCCGCGAGGGGTTTTTTCGTTTTCCGGCCCACCTTCAGCCGGGAGGCAGGCGCGAGGGACCATGGAGGCACGGTGGAGCCGGTCATTCCGGTACGACCGAGATTCGACATCAGGAGCCTTGAGACCATGACCGAGACGGAAACCAGCGAGCTCGACGACTCGTTCCACGTCTTCGACACCACGCTGCGCGACGGCGCGCAGCGCGAGGGCATCAACCTCACCGTCGCGGACAAGCTCGCCATCGCCCGGCACCTGGACGACTTCGGCGTGGGCTTCATCGAGGGCGGCTGGCCGGGCGCCAACCCCAGGGACACCGAGTTCTTCGCCCGTGCCCAGCAGGAGATCGACTTCAGGAACGCCCAGCTCGTCGCCTTCGGGGCGACCCGCAGGGCGGGCGCCAAGGCGGCGGAGGACCCCCAGGTCAAGGCGCTGCTGGAATCCGGCGCCCCGGTGATCACGCTGGTCGCCAAGTCCCACGACCGGCACGTCGAGCTGGCCCTGCGCACCACCCTCGAGGAGAACCTGGAGATGGTCCGCGACACCGTCTCCTTCCTCCGGGACCAGGGCCGCCGGGTCTTCGTCGACTGCGAGCACTTCTTCGACGGCTACCGCGCCAACCCCGAGTACGCGAAGGCCGTCGTCCGCGCCGCCTCGGACGCCGGCGCCGACGTCGTCATCCTCTGCGACACCAACGGCGGCATGCTCCCCGCCCAGGTCAACGCCGTGGTCTCCACCGTCCTCGCCGACACCGGCGCCCGGCTCGGCATCCACGCCCAGGACGACACGGGCTGCGCGGTCGCCAACACCCTCGCCGCCGTCGACGCGGGCGCCACCCACGTGCAGTGCACGGCGAACGGCTACGGCGAGCGCGTCGGCAACGCCAACCTGTTCCCGGTGGTCGCGGCCCTGGAGCTGAAGTACGGCAAGAAGGTGCTGCCCGACGGCCGGCTGCGCGAGATGACCCGCATCTCCCACGCCATCGCCGAGGTCGTCAACCTCACCCCCTCCACCCACCAGCCGTACGTGGGCGTCTCGGCCTTCGCCCACAAGGCCGGCCTGCACGCCTCCGCCATCAAGGTGGATCCCGACCTCTACCAGCACACCGACCCCTCCCTCGTCGGCAACACCATGCGCATGCTGGTCTCCGACATGGCGGGCCGTGCCTCCATCGAGCTCAAGGGCAAGGAACTGGGCATCGACCTCGGCGGCGACCGGGAACTGGTCGGCCGGGTGGTGGAACGCGTCAAGGAACGCGAGCTCAAGGGCTACACCTACGAGGCGGCCGACGCCTCCTTCGAACTCCTCCTGCGCGCCGAGGTCGAGGGCAGGCCGCGGTCCTACTTCCGCGTCGAGTCCTGGCGGGCCATCGTCGAGGACCGCCCCGACGGCACCCACGCCAACGAGGCCACGGTCAAGCTCTGGGCCAAGAGCGAGCGCATCGTCGCCACGGCGGAGGGCAACGGCCCGGTCAACGCCCTCGACCGGGCGCTGCGGGTGGCCCTGGAGAAGATCTACCCCCAGCTGGCCAAGCTCGACCTGGTGGACTACAAGGTCCGCATCCTGGAGGGCAAGCACGGCACCGAGTCCACGACCCGGGTGCTGATCTCCACCTCCGACGGCAGCGGCGAATGGTCCACGGTCGGCGTCGCGGAGAACGTGATCGCCGCGTCCTGGCAGGCCCTGGAGGACGCGTACACCTACGGCCTGCTGCGCGCGGGCGTCGAGCCGGCCGAGTAGCCGGAACCCGAAAACCTGTCACCGCCCCCGCCCCTCACCTTTCTCCCGACCGGGTCGGGTGGTGGGTGGGCGAGGGCCCGGGGGTCCAGGGGGCGGAGCCCCCTGGGTCGGTTCGGCTACTGCAGGTTCCACTTCTGGTTGGCGGCGCCCGTGCACGACCAGATCTGCGCCCTGGCCCCGTTCGCCGACGAGTTGTCCGTGACGTCCAGGCACTTGTTCGCCGCCGTGTTCACCACGTCACCGGTGGACGAGTTGTACGACCACTGCTGCGCCCCGGTCCCGTTGCAGTCGTACAACTGCACCTTCGCGCCGTCCGCCGTCGACGCCGACGTCACGTCGAGGCACTTCCCGAGCGCCCGGATCGACCCGTCGGACTGCACGGTCCACTGCTGGGCGGTGGAGCCGTTGCAGTCGTAGAGCTGGACGGCCGTGCCGTTCGCGGTCGAACCGCCCGCCACGTCCAGGCACTTGCCCGCGAGCCCCACGAACGCGCCGGTCCGGCCGCCGCCGCCCGACTGGGTGCCGGACCAGGTGAAGGTCGCCGAGGTCTTGCCGGGGAGCGCGTAGGTGGCGTGCTGCGAGCCCCAGTTGATGGTCACCGTCTGCGCGCTCGACGAGTCGTTGTAGGCGATCAGCGCCTTCGAGCCGTCGGGGTTGCGCCAGGCCACGTTCGGCACGGTGGTGGACGCGGTGGAGGCGATCCGCTGCGCGCCGGGCCGGACGAACTTGGTCAGGTGGCCCATGTCGTAGTACTCGACGGTGTAGTCGACCGTGCCGCTCGCGCCGTCCCCGTTGTGCACGGTGACCAGACCCGTGCAGGTGCCGCAGCCGCCGTTGTGCGGGCCCATGTTCTGGTCCACGGCCAGCGACCACTTCGTCACCGACTTCGCCCAGTTGCGGGTGTAGTCGATGATGTTGGACATGTCCTCCTTCTGCTGGTTCGCGATCCAGGTGCCGCCGGAGTGCTCGGTGCCGAAGGCGTCCAGTGTCGGGTACTGGTTGTGCACGGTGGTCTGCTCGGAGACGTCACCGCCGTAGCCGTGCCAGGCGATCCCGCCGAAGTTCGGGTGGTTGCGGATCGTCGAGTCGTTGACCAGGGCGGCCGCGTACGAGTCGTACACGTCCCAGTTCCAGTCGTGCGCGAGGACCTTGGTGGACAGCCCGGCCGACTGGAGCTGCGGCAGCAGGTCGTTCTTGAGGAAGTACTGCAGCCCGGAGGCGTTCCAGCTCATCGACGGGTAGCCGGAACAGCAGGTCGGCTCGTTCTGCGGGGTCACGTAGGAGACCTTCACGCCCTGCGCCTGGTACGCCTGGAGGTACTTCACGAAGTACGCGGCGTAGGCGGCGTAGTCCTCCGCCTTGAGCCAGCCCCCGTTGAGCGAGCCGCTGTCCTTCATCCAGGCCGGCGCCGTCCATGGCGAGGCCATGACAGTCAGGGAGGGGTTCAGCTGGAGCGCCTGCCTGGTGAGCGGCACGACGTCCGCGAGGTCGTGCGAGATCGAGAAGCTGTTGAGGTTCGGGTCGGTCCGCCCGGCGGGTACGTCGTCGTACGTGTACCCGTACCGTGCCAGGTCCGAGGCGCCCATCGGATTGCGCAGGAAGGACAGTCCGATGCCGTCCGTGGGGGAGAACAGCTTCTTCATGGTGGCGTCCCGGGTGGCCTGGGACAGCGCCCCGCTGCTGTTCATCAGCCAGGCCGCGGTGTCCGTGAAGGACGCGCCGCCGCCGGTGAAGGTCTGGTACCGGGTGTTCTCGTCGACGGTGATGTTCGTGCCGCCGCCCCCGGTCCCGGCGGAGAAGGCGAACGGCGTCTGTGCCTGGAGCCCGCGGGTGACATGGCGTCCGGCGGAGTCGTCGGTGGTGGTGAGGTACGCGGTGACCTGCTCGCCGGCCGCGTGCGCGGGGGGCGCGAAGACGCTGAAGCCGGCCGCGGTGAGCAGTCCGGCCAGCAGCAGGCGCAGGGTGTGGGGGGTTCTTCTCATGGGCACATCGCCCTTCCTGACGGGACGTCTTGACGGGTGCGCGAGCCGTTAGTTAACTCACGGCGTGATCTAAGCCATGAGTGAACTGTGAGAGCCCCGAGTGAACCAGAGAGTCGAGGGAAGGTCCATGCCAAGAGCCGCCCTGCTCGTCTCCACCGCACTGCTCGCCGCCCTGATCCCCCTGTCCGCCGCCAGTGCCGCCGACGACCCGGCCCCCACCCCCGTCGACCGCTTCGAGGGCGAGGTCCCCTTCGCCTCCCAGCCCGCCGAGGGCATCTTCACCTGGGGAGGCGACAGCGACGACCCGCCCGCCCTCCGGTTCGCCGACCGCGCCGACGCCCCCGAGGGAGCCAAGGTCCTCGCCGGGACCTACGACATCAGCGGCTACGGCGGCTTCACCCACGACTTCGCCGCCACCGAGCCCGCCCACGACTGGTCCGCCCACAAGGGCATCCGCTTCTGGTGGGACGGCCAGGACAACGGCAAGAAGATCGCCTTCGAGATCAAGGACGGCGGGGCCAACGGCGAGGCCTCCGAGCTGTGGACGACGTCCTTCACCGACGACTTCACCGGCTGGAAGCAGATCGAGATACCGTTCACCGACTTCGTCTACCGGACCGACTACCAGCCGGTCGGCGGCATCGACCACGTCCTCGGCCTGACCCGGATGTGGGGCTACGCGGTCACCCTCCCCGTCGGGATCAAGGGCCGGTTCGCCATGGACGACGTGGAGCTCTACGGCAAGGCCGACCAGGCGCTGCGCGCGTCGGTCACCACGGACGCCGCCGTCTACCCGGTGAAGGAGGGCTCCACGGCGACCGTGAAGGTCACCGTCGCCACCACCGGCTCCGCCCCGATCGACGACCCGGTCACCGTGGCGTACGAGACGACGGGTGGGACCGCCGAGCCCGGCAAGGACTACAAGGCGGTCTCCGGCACGGTCACCTTCCCGGCGGGCACGGCCTCCGGGGCCACCCGGACCATCAAGGTGCCGACGCTGAAGGGCCGCTCGGCCGAGTCGGCCGAGACCGTCCCGCTGAAGCTCACGGTCACCGGCGCCAAGGCCCCCGCCGAGACCCCGCAGGTCGTCATCGACGCGCACGGACTGCCGTACCTGGACAGCAGGTTGCCCGTGCGCAAGCGGGTCGCCGACCTCCTCTCCCGGATGTCCCTGGAGGAGAAGGTCGGCCAGATGACCCAGGCCGAGCGCGGAGCCGTGGGCACCGGCGGTGACGTCGCCGCCTACGACCTCGGCTCGCTGCTCTCCGGCGGCGGCTCGACCCCCACGCCCAACACGGCCGCGGCCTGGGCGCGGATGATCGACGACTTCCAGCTCCAAGCGCAGGCCACCCGGTTCCAGATCCCGCTCCTCTACGGCGCCGACGCCGTCCACGGCCACAACAACCTGGCCGGTGCCACGATCTTCCCGCACAACATCGGCATCGGCGCCACCCGCGACCCCGCACTCGCCGAGCAGGCCGGTGCGGTCACCGCCTCCGAGGTCCGGGCCTCCGGCGTCTCCTGGGACTTCGCCCCCTGCCTCTGCGTCAGCCGTGACGAACGCTGGGGCCGCTCCTACGAGTCCTTCGGCGAGGACCCGGCGCTCGTACAGTCCATGGAGACCGTCATCCAGGGCCTCCAGGGGCGCGCGGACGGCCGTGACCTGAAGGACGACGACAAGGTCCTGGCCACCGCCAAGCACTTCGTCGGCGACGGCGGCACCGCCTACGGCTCCTCCACGACCGGCACGTACACCATCGACCAGGGCGTCACCACGGTCACCCGGCAGCAGCTGGAGGCCATCCACCTGGCGCCGTTCCGGACGGCCGTGGACCGGGGCGTCGGCACGGTCATGCCGTCGTACTCCTCGCTGGAGATCGTCGGCGACGGCCGGGGCCCGGTGAAGATGCACGCCCGCGCCGACATGATCACCGGGGTGCTCAAGGGCCGGATGGGCTTCCAGGGCTTCGTGATCAGCGACTGGAACGCCATCGACCAGCTTCCCGGCGACTACGCCTCCCACGTCAGCACCGCCGTCAACGCGGGCGTCGACATGATGATGGTGCCCTACAGCTACCAGGACTTCACGAAGACCCTGATCGACCAGGTGAAGGCCGGCACCGTCAGCGAGCAGCGCATCGACGACGCGGTGTCCCGCATCCTCACCCAGAAGTTCAGGCTGGGCCTCTTCGAGCACCCGTACGCCGACACGGGCAACGCCTCGAAGATCGGCTCCGCCAGGCACCGGGCCGTCGCCCGCGAGGCGGCCGCCGAGTCGCAGGTGCTGCTGAAGAACTCCGACGGCGTCCTGCCCCTGAAGAAGTCGCAGAAGGTGTACGTCGCCGGCTCCAACGCCGACGACCTCGGCAATCAGACCGGCGGCTGGACCATCACCTGGCAGGGCCAGTCCGGCACCCACACCACCGGCACCACCATCCTCCAGGGCATGAAGAACGCCGGGGGAGACGTCACTTACTCCAAGGACGCCTCGGCACCCACCTCCGGCTACGACGTGGGCGTGGTCGTCGTCGGCGAGACCCCCTACGCCGAGGGTGTCGGCGACGTCGGCAACGGCCACGACCTCGCCCTGTCCGCCGCCGACCGGGCCGCCGTGGACAAGGTGTGCGCGGCCATGAAGTGCGCGGTGCTGGTCGTCTCCGGGCGCCCGCAGCTCGTCGGCGACCGGCTCGGCGAGATCGACGCCCTGGTGGCGTCCTGGCTGCCGGGCACCGAGGGCGACGGCGTGGCCGACGTGCTCTACGGGAGGAAGGCCTTCACCGGTCAGCTCCCGGTCACCTGGCCGAAGGCGGAGGCGCAGCTGCCGATCAACGTCGGCGACGCCTCGTACGACCCGCAGTACCCGTACGGCTGGGGCCTGACCACACTGACCAAGGCGCCCCAGGGCGGTGAGGCCACCCTGAGGGCGCTCGGCGCGGCGGCGAGGGCCGCCGAGCGCTCGGGCTCCGGACCGGCGGGCCGGAAGGCGGTCACCCAGGCCCGGCTGCTGGTCCAGGCGAAGATCGGGCAGGCCGTCACGGCGGCCGTCTCGAAGCCCTTCGCCGACGCCGACCACCTGCTGCTGACCGGCAGGTACGCGGCGGCGGTGGAGAAGCTGACGGAGGCCTACCGAGCGGCCTAGGAGGACAGCGCTCCAGGGAGGCTTCGGGGTAGTTTCGAACCATGAACGCGGTGCGACAGACCACCCGAAGCCTCCCGGGGCTGCTGTTCCTGGCCCTTGCGCTGGCGCTGGTCGCCCTGGCCGCGCCCGTCCCACGGGCGAGCGCGGCCACCGGCGTCTCGGCGGTCGCCGACGCCCTGCGCAAGAACCCGGTGTACGTCGACCCGGCGGCCGCCGCCCAGCTCTCCACGGCCGACGCCGACGCGCTGGCCCGGCAGATCAAGGACGCGGACAAACCGCTGTTCGTCGCCGTCCTGCCCGCCGGTTACCCCACCAAGGACCTCTTCACGAACCTGCGCACCGCCACCGGCGTCACCGGCCTCTACGCCGTCCGCCTCGGCGACCGCTTCGACGCCCGCGCCGACTCCTCGGTCCTGCCCAGGACGGCCGTGCGGAACCTGGTCACCAGCGTCCAGGGCGAGAGCGCCAAGGCCCAGCTGACCGACTTCACCGACCGCGCCCTGACCGACATGGGCGGCAAGGCCCCCGCGAGCTGGGGCGGCGGCAGCACCGGCGGCTCCGGAGTCTCCAGTACGGCGCTGATCGCGCTCGGCGCCGTGGTCGTGGCCGGCGGGGCGGGCGCGTACGCGCTGGTCCGCCGGGGCCGCCGGCGCCACGAGCAGGAGCAGCGGGCCGCGCTGGACCGGCTCCGGGTGGTCGTGGACGAGGACATCACCGCGTTCGGCGAGGAACTGGACCGGCTCGACTTCCACCCGGCCGAGTCCGGCGCGGACGACGCGATGCGGGCCGACTACGAGCGGGCGCTGAACGCCTACGACCAGGCGAAGGCGGCGATGGCCGACGCCCGGCGGCCGGAGGACGTCCGCGCGGTCACCGAGGCCCTGGAGGACGGCCGGTTCTCGCTCGCCCAGCTTGCCGCCCGCCGGACCGGAACCCCGCTCCCGGAGCGCCGCCCGCCGTGCTTCTTCGACCCCCGGCACGGCCCTTCGGTCACGGACGCCACCTGGACCCCGCCCGGCGGCGCGCCCCGTGACGTACCGGTCTGCGCGGCCGACGCCGCCCGGCTGGCCGACGGCCGGGACCCGGTGGTCCGCCAGGTCGACACCGACCTGGGCCGCCGCCCCTACTGGGACGCGGGCCCGGCCTACGGTCCCTGGGCGGGCGGCTACTTCGGCGGCGGCATCCTGCCCGGCCTGCTCATCGGCACCGCCCTGGGCGGCTGGATGTCCGCGCCCGCCTACGCGGCCGACTACGGCACCGGCTACGGCGACTTCGGCGGCTTCGACACCGGTGGCTACCAGGGTGGCGACGTCTCGGGCGCGAACTTCGACCCCGGGGACTTCGGCGACTTCGGCGGAGGCGGCGGCGACTTCGGGGGCGGCGGAGGAGGGGACAGCGGGGACTTCGGCGGAGGCTTCTGACCGGGCTCGGGCCCGTCTCCGGTCCGGTCCGGCCCTGTCCTGTCCTACTCGAGATCCCCCAGCCGCTCCATCACCGAGGCGGCGAGCAGCAGCACCCCCCGCTCGGTCTCGCCGAGGGTGTGCAACGCCTCGGCGAGCCAGGCGTCCCGTTGTGCCATGTCGGCCTCCAGCGCCCGCCGGCCGTCCTCGGTGAGGCTCAGCAGGGACTGCCGCCGGTCGACGGTCCCCGGCTCCCGCCTGAGCAGCCCCTCCGCCTCCAGTTCGGCGAAGACCCGGGTGAGCGACTGCGGCCGCTGCCGTTCGGCCGCCGCGATCTCACCGGGTGTCGCACGGCCGTGCCGGTGCAGGTGGCCGAGGACGACGAGCTGATTGGAGCTGAGGCTCCCGTCCCCGCGTTCCCGCCGGAGCCGACGGCTGAGCCGGATCAGGGCACGGCGGATGCGGGCGGCGTCGGACAGGGCGTGATCGTCGGGGAGGGCATGATCCATACGGAATATAGTAAGCGAACGCTGATGACCTAGGCGTCTCGAACCACGTATCCTCCTCGGAGTGACCGCAAAACTGATACGCAATGCGTACGAAGCGGCGCTGACGATGACCGCAGTCCTGCTGTGCTGGTCCACGGCCCTGCTGCTGGAGCACTTGGCCGGGCTGCACACCGACGTCCTCGTCCTCGCGTGCGCCCTGCCCCTGACCCTCGCCGGCAGCCAGCGCACCGCGGACACCCGGCGTCGGCTCACCGCGCTGGTGCTGCTGCCGGTGACGGCGGGCGCGTCGATCTTCGTCGGCCGTCTGATCGCGTCCCACTACCCGATCGGCGCCGCCGTCTACACGGCCGGCATGGCGCTGGCCATCTGGATCCGCCGCTACGGTCCCGCCGCGACCAAGGCCGGCACCCTGATCGCCCTCCCCCTGGTCGCCCTGCTCGTCGTCCCCGGCCCGGCGCTGCCGCCCGAGGCCCAGAGCGAACTGATGACCTGGGGCTGGTCGGCACTGATCGGGGCGCTGGCCTGCGGCGCGGTGTGGCTGGTGCAGGGGCTGGCGGACCGCTTCGGCCCCTGGCGCCCCGACCCGGCCCCCGCTCCACCCGCGCGCCGCTCCCGTCTCCACCCCCGCCCCAGCACCCGTATGGCCCTGCAGATGGCGGCCGGAATCGCCGTCGCCTTCGCCCTGGGCGACCTGCTCTTCGACGACCACTGGCCCTGGGTCGTGCTGACCGCGTACGTCGCCGCGAGCGGCAACCGCGGCCGAACGGACGTACTGCGCAAGGGGATCGAGCGGCTCGTCGGTGCCTGCGTCGGCACCCTCCTGGCGACGGGCGTGGCGGCCCTGGGCATCACGGGCCACACGGCCGTGGCCCTGATGTTCACGGTCCTCGCGATCGCCCTGTGGCTGCGCCCCCTCACCTACGCCTGCTGGGCCGCCGGCATGACCTGCGTCCTCTCCCTCCTCCTCGGCTACTTCGGCCAGAACGCACAGCACCTGCTGCCGGTCCGCCTGGAAGGCATCGCGGTGGGCGCGGTCCTGTCGGTGGCGTCGGCCTGGTGGCTGCTGCCGGTACGGAAACGAACCGCCCCCGGCACACCGCGGCCGGCCCGCACCTGGAGACGCGCCCAGGCGTGACGCAGCCCGGCGGCATGCCGGGCGGCGTGCAGTTCGCGAGGTGACGCCGTGCCGGTCCGGGCGTCAGCGGCCGCTCCGTGGCCGCGACCTGCGTGCCGTGCGGAACACCAGCGTGCCGCCCGCCACCAGCAGGACGGCCATGGCCGCCCGTAGCAGGACCCCGTCCGCGCCCGTGGCGGCGAGCCCGCCGCCGGCCGCCGTCCCGCTCCCGGTTCCCGTGCCGGAGCCGGACGGGCCCGCGGTGGCCGTGGCCGACGGGGACGCGGGGGTGCTGGGCGACGGGCTGGACGGCGCCGAGCCGGTGGCCCGCACCGTGATCGCCGCGGTGTCGTTCGCCGCGTCGTCGTCACGGTTGGGGTATGCGGGATTCGCCACCGCCCGCACGCTGCCCTGCGCGCCGGGGACGACCCGGTCGATCCGCACCCTGAACTCCTGGGTCACGGAGTCGCCGGGACGGAAGTCCGTGCTGCCGATGTCGCAGGTGTAGCTCTTCGCGCCGGCCTTCCGCGGTGTGCAGTTCCACAGCGGCCCGGGGTCGCCCTGCTCGCCGGGGCCGGGGGCGCCGGTGATGGTGGTGCCGGCGGGCGGGGTCACCACGAAGGTGCCGGAGTTGTCGGCGTCCGTCCACTGGAAGCCCATCCGGCCCGGCCCGGTGTTCCGCACGCCCACGGTGATGCTCACCGTCTCGCCGACCTTGCCCTCGACCGTGGCACCGAGCGCCTGGTAGTCGGCGTGCTGGGTGGTGGCGAAGGTGCCGTACCCGGAGCCGGTGAAGCCGGAGCCTGCGGCGACGGACCTCAGGCCGAGCGGCGCGCCGGTGCCCGTCCTGGGGAAGTCGGACGGGTCGAAGGAGTCGGGCGCGGTGCCGCCGACCGGCCACACCACGTAGGTGTTGTAGCCGTACATGGTGTCCGCGGCGGCGGTGTAGCGCAGCGGCGTGTCCGTCTCGTAGGCCGAGCCGGGCGCGACCGGGGTGTCGAACCGGCACCAGGCGCCGACGTCGGGCGAGTCCGAGTAGTGGCAGTTGGAGTGGGCGCGGGCGAGGGAGACGCCGTCGGAGTCCTGCACCAGCAGCATGACGCCCTTGTCGGCGGGGGCGGCGCCGGTGTCGGCGAAGGCCGGGGTGCGCTCGAAGACGGCGCCGGGGGCGATGCCCGTCAGCGCCGGGTAGGGCCGGGTGACGAGCTTCGGGCCGCCGACCAGGACGTTCGTCCTCCCCGTCACGGTGGGCGCGTCGGAGGCGGTGGCGGTGTAGGCGATGGCACCGGTGTCGCCCGCCTTGGCGGCAGCGGTGGGCTTCAGGAAGAAGGGGTCGATCGACTCCCCGCCCGACAGCGGGCCCACGTCGCACCTCACCTTGAGGGCGCCGGTGCTCACGCAGTCCCCCGTGACCTCCATGGTCGCCTTCCCGGCGAGGGACGACGCGTCGACCACGACCGAGACGCCGTGGGCGTCCCCGCCCGAGGCGGTGATACCGAGGTTCAGGTTCGGGCCCTCGCCCTCGGTGGGGAGGTAGTAGTTCTGCTGGGCGTCCAGGACGAGCGTCGTCCCGGCGGCGTGCGCGGCCGGGGTCACGAACGCCAGGAGGGCAGTCGCGCATGCGGCGGCGGCTGCCGTCCGCCATGTTGTTCCACGTAGTGTCAGCACAGTACGTGGACACGCCAAGGCCGCGAAAGGTTGCGCGCGGGCGTCCGCCGGCCGAAGAACAGGTGCTGGTCCGGTGCGACTAGGTGTCGAGGAACTCGGGGACGAAGATGTCGCGGCTGGTCAGCAGGTGCTGGGAGAGGCCCTGTTCGTGGTGGTAGCGCAGGAAGGTGTCGACCGCCTTGCGGTTCGCGCGCAGGCCGTAGGGCCACCAGTCCTCGCCGAGCAGGCTGCGGTTGCGTTCGAACAGGCTGCTGAACCAGGGGGTCACCAGGCTCATGTGCTGCTTGGTGGCGTCCTCGACGTACCTGCGTTCGGCCAGTTCCTTGGCCTTGACGAAGGCGCGGTAGACCGAGCGCAGCTCCTCGGTACGGTGCACCAGGTCCCTGCGGACCGCGACGATGTGCATCGGGGGGAAGATCCCGGTGCGCCGGTAGTAGTCGCGCTCGACGTTCTCGTAGTCGGGGAAGAGCCGGGCGATCTTCGCCGACCCCCGCAGCATGGCCTGCGGCACGTCGACCGAGATGAGCGCGTCGATCTCTCCGGACTCGAGCATGGCGCCGAGGGTCCGGCCGTCGTCGGCGTGCCGCACGTGCACGCCGTCCGGCACCGGCTGCGGGAGCCAGTCGAAGGCGGGGACGGGATGGTTGGTGCCGCCGATGACCCAGCGGCACTGGTCGACGGTCACGCCGAACTCGTCCGACAGGATGCCTTTGGGCCAGACGCCTGCGTCGTGTCCGAAGAGCGCGAACTCGCCGAGGGTCTTGCCGGCGAGGTCCTGCGGCTTCTCGATCCCCGCCTCGGTGTTCACGAAGACGGCGGAGTGCCGGAAGTTGCGGTTCGGGAAGACGGGCAGCGCCATGAACGGCGCGTCGTCCAGGTCGAAGGTCCGCAGAAAGTAGGTCAGGCCGAGTTCCGCCACGTCGTAGCGGCCTTCGAGCATGTGCCGGAAGAGGTCCGAGACCAGGGGCTCCGTCTCCAGGGTGGCGTTCACCCCGTCGATCGTCACGCGGCCGTCGAAGAGCGCCTCGGTGTGCTCGTACCGGTACGTGCCGATGGTCAGGTCGCCGCTCATCGAGATCCTCACTTCCGTGAATGCCCTTTCATTTTTACGATGGTGCCCGATGGCGTTCCGTGTCAAGATGAATGCTCATTCACTTCGAGGAGGTCGGCGATGCCGCGCATCACGCCCGAGCGTCGGGAAGCCAAGCGTGCGGAGATCGTGGCGGCAGCACGCCGGTGTTTCGCGCGGGGCGGCTTCCATGCGACCTCGATGCCGGACATCGCGGCCGCGGCCGGTGTTTCCGCGGGTGCTCCCTATCGCTACTTCGCGAGCAAGGAGGAGATCATCCTGGCCATCGCCGCGGACGCCTTCCGGCTGATCTTCGAGCCGATGGAGCGGGTGGCCGTGGCGGCTGACGCCCCTTCCCTGGGCGACCTGCTGGCCGCCTCCCTCCAGGCCCTGAGTGCCGAGACGGTCACGGACGCCGCGGGGCAGGTGGTGCCGGTCGAGGAACTGCTGCAGTGCGTCGTGCAGACCTGGTCGGAACTGCTGCGCAACGACGGCGTGCACGCCCGCGCCCTGGAGGGCTTCGAAAGGGTCCGCGGCAGCATCGCCGCCGCCCTGCGCCGCGGACAGGCGGCGGGCGTCGTCCACACCGTGGAGCCGGAGAGCGGCGCACGGGTGCTGGTCGGTCTGCTGCACGGATTCCTGCTGCAGCGGGTGGCCTTCGGCTTGACCGACACGGCGGGATTCAACGACGCCGTCCGGGGGATGTTCGACGGAGCCGGGCGCCCGGGAACCGCCTCGCGGTGAGCGTTCCCCGGATCGGGCGGCAGGCCCGCCGCACACGCGGATGCGGCGCCGCCGCATCCGGCGGCGCCTCGATGACCGAGCGCCCGCCCTGCCGCGGTAAGCGGAGGACGTGCGCCGCGGAAGGTCACGCGTTCTTGATCGCCGAGATGTCGAAGTTCAGCTTGATCTTGTCGGAGACCAGGACACCACCGGTCTCCAGCGCCGCGTTCCACGTCACGCCCCAGTCGGAGCGCTTGATCTCGGCCTTGCCCTCGAATCCGACGCGCTCGTTGCCGAACGGGTCCTTGGCGGCGCCGTTGAACTCCAGGTCGATGGTGACCGGCTTGGTGACACCGAGGATCGTGAGGTCGCCGGTGATGCGGTAGTCCTCGTCGCCGAGGGCCTCCGCCTTGGTGGAGCGGAAGGTCATCGTCGGGAACTCGTCCGTCTTGAAGAAGTCCGCCGACTTCAGGTGGCCGTCACGGTCGGGGCTGCCCGTGGTGATGCTGGCCATCTGGATGTCGAGGGAGGCCGTGGACTTCGAGGGGTCCTCGCCGTCCAGGTGCAGCGTGCCCTCGAAGTCCTGGAAGCTGCCCTTGACGTTGGTGACCATCGCGTGGCGGGCCACGAAGCCGAGCGTGCTGTGGGCCGGGTCGATCGTGTAGTCGCCGGTGAGGGCGGCGAGGTCGGCGGCCGGGGCGGTGTCGGCGTCGTCGTTCTTGCGGCCGAAGATGCTCATGGGTGCTCCTTTGGGGGACGGGTCCCGTTGATGTTTAACATTCAACGAACTCAACGACGCTCACCGTAGACCTATTCCGTGCGACCTTCAACATCATCGGATCGCGTGTCGTACTCCTCACGCAACGTAATGCGTTGGATGCCGTACGGTGGGGATGCAGGCCGCCGTCCGAGGGGCTCCGTCACTCCCCGGGTGGTATGGGGCGTGCCGGAATGTGAGGCGGCTCTCGGCCGCCCCCTTTGTGTCACCCCTACAACGGCGACGCCCTCTGAACAGTCGGAACGGCTGCATGTCGGTCAGGTTCTGTTCGGTGCTTCCAGGAAAACGCGCCGGAGACTGTACGGAGTCGACGTCACGCATTCCTTGGTGTCCTTCGTAAGGTCACTACATGACCGTTTTGGAAGAGACGACGGGCGAGCCCACCGGCGAACCGACGGACGCGCGCGGGCGGGTCGCCGAGCTGCACGAGATCCGTGCGGTGGCCGTGGCCGGGCCCAGCGAGAAGGCGACCGAGGCGCAGCACGCCAAGGGCAAGCTGACGGCCCGGGAGCGCATCGAGCTGCTCCTCGACCCGGGTTCCTTCCAGGAGGTCGAGCAGCTGCGCCGGCACCGCGCCGTCGGATTCGGCCTGGAGGCCAAGAAGCCCTACACCGACGGTGTGATCACCGGCTGGGGCACCGTCGACGGCCGTACGGTCTTCGTCTACGCCCACGACTTCCGGATCTTCGGCGGCGCGCTGGGCGAGGCCCACGCCACCAAGATCCACAAGATCATGGACATGGCCATCGCGGCCGGCGCACCCCTGGTCTCCCTCAACGACGGCGCGGGCGCCCGTATCCAGGAGGGCGTCTCCGCCCTCGCCGGCTACGGCGGCATCTTCCAGCGCAACACGAAGGCCTCGGGTGTCATCCCGCAGATCTCCGTGATGCTCGGCCCGTGCGCGGGCGGCGCGGCCTACAGCCCCGCCCTCACCGACTTCGTCTTCATGGTCCGCGAGACCTCGCAGATGTTCATCACCGGGCCGGACGTCGTCAAGGCGGTCACCGGCGAGGAGATCACCCAGAACGGCCTCGGCGGCGCCGACGTCCACGCGGAGACCTCCGGCGTCTGCCACTTCGCGTACGACGACGAGGAGACCTGCATCGCCGAGGTGCGGTACCTCCTCTCCCTGCTCCCGCAGAACAACCGCGAGAACCCGCCGCGCGCCGAGTCCACGGACCCGGTCGACCGCCGCTCCGACGTCCTCCTCGACCTGGTCCCGGCGGACGGCAACCGGCCGTACGACATGGCCAAGGTCATCGAGGAGATCGTCGACGACGGCGAGTACCTGGAGGTCCACGAGCGCTGGGCGCGGAACATCATCTGCGCGCTGGCCCGGATCGACGGCCAGGTGGTGGGCATCGTCGCCAACCAGCCGCAGGTGCTGGCGGGCGTCCTGGACATCGAGGCGAGCGAAAAAGCTGCGCGCTTTGTCCAGATGTGTGACGCTTTCAATGTTCCGATCGTCACCTTCCTGGACGTCCCGGGCTTCCTCCCCGGTGTCGACCAGGAGCACGGCGGGATCATCCGGCACGGCGCGAAGCTGCTCTACGCCTACTGCAACGCGACCGTTCCCCGGATCTCCCTGATCCTGCGCAAGGCGTACGGAGGTGCCTACATCGTCATGGACTCCCAGTCGATCGGTGCCGACCTGACGTACGCCTGGCCGACGAACGAGATCGCGGTGATGGGCGCGGAGGGCGCGGCCAACGTGATCTTCCGCCGGCAGATCGCCTCCGCCGAGGACCCCGAGGCCATGCGGCAGAAGATGGTCAAGGAGTACAAGGCCGAGCTCATGCACCCCTACTACGCGGCCGAGCGCGGCCTGGTCGACGACGTCATCGACCCGGCCGAGACCCGCGAGGTGCTCGCCAGGTCGCTGGCGATGCTGCACACCAAGCACGCCGACCTGCCGTCCCGTAAGCACGGCAACCCCCCGCAGTAATCCTGCGGAAACCTCTCTCACGGAGACTGACACCCATGAACGTGCCTGACATCCGCGTCGAGAAGGGCAACGCCGACCCGGAGGAAGTCGCCGCCATCACGGCGGTCCTCCTGGCCCGCGCGGCCGCCCGGCCGACCGCCGACACCGAGCAGACCCACCGAGGCCGCGCCAAGGCGGGCTGGCGCCGCCTGGAGCGCGAGAACGGCTTCCGCGCCCCGCACAGCTGGCACGGCTAACAGCACGTATCACGTAAAGAGAAGGGCCCCTCTCGAACGAGAGGGGCCCTTCTCTTTACGTGTGCGCCGGGGGAAACGGACGCGCCCCCGAAGGGGCGCGGGAAACTGCGCGACAAGCCACGGACTGCCCGCAGTCGGCGAGCGGCCAGCCGTGGCAGCCCGGCAGCCGAGCCGGAACCTACCGCAGCCGCGCCATGAGCGCGTGCTCGACCAGGGTGATCAGCGCGCTCTTCGCGTCCGCACGATGCCGCGCGTCCGTCGTGATGATCGGCGTGTCCGGACCGATCTGCAGCGCCTCGCGGACCTCTTCCGGGTTGTACGGCTGGTTCCCGTCGAAGCCGTTGAGGGCGATGACGAAGGGCAGGCCGCTGTTCTCGAAGTAGTCCACCGCGGGGAAGCAGTCGGCCAGCCGGCGGGTGTCGACCAGCACGATCGCGCCGATGGCGCCGCGCACCAGGTCGTCCCACATGAACCAGAAGCGGTCCTGGCCGGGCGTGCCGAACAGGTACAGGATCAGGTCCTGGTCCAGGGTGATACGGCCGAAGTCCATGGCGACCGTGGTGGTCGTCTTGTCCCCGGTGTGGGTGAGGTCGTCGATGCCGGCAGACGCGGACGTCATCACGGCCTCTGTGCGCAGCGGATTGATCTCCGAGACGGCGCCGACGAACGTGGTCTTGCCCACGCCGAAGCCGCCCGCCACCACGATCTTCGCGGAGGTGGTGGAGCGGGAAGGACCGCCGCTAGAGCTTGCGAAGTCCACTGAGCACCCTTTCGAGCAGTGTCACGTCTGGCTGGCCGCCGGCGCTCTCGTCGCCGCCGGGCTGATGGATGGCGACCAGGCCCGCCTCCGCCAAGTCGGCGACGAGGATCCTGGCCACGCCGAGTGGGATCGACAGCAGGGCCGAGACCTCGGCCACCGACTTGATCTCCCGGCAGAGGTTGCAGATCCGCTGATGCTCGGGCAGCTGGCCCTGCATCTGGTGCGGCTGCGCGGTGGTGTGCACCAGTGCCTCGATGGCGAGCTGGTACCGCGGGCGGGTCCGGCCACCGGTCATGGCGTACGGACGCACCAAGGGGTTGTTCGAGCCGGAGGCCGGCGCCGCGTCGGGGCGCCGGTGCGGCTGTACCGGCTGGATGCGGGGCGCCGGCGGCTGGTCGTACGGGGACGGACCGGGACCCTGCGGGGCGTACGGCTGCCGGTGGCTCGGCGTGGAGGGGAAGTTGTACCGGTTCGCGGAACCGTCGCCGCCCTGGCCCTGCGCAGGACCGTACGACCAGTTGCCGTGATTCGAACCGCCTGGGGGTGTTGCCACTCTCTCTCCTCCTCCGACCGTGCCGGGCACCCATCCCTGTGGAGCCGCGTCCCGAAACCTTACGGCCCCGAGACGCCAAAACGCACCGTCTGACTATTAGTTGAGAAGGCTTCCCTGGAGTTCCGCACGCAGATCCGGGGTAAGAACCGTGCCCGCGCGGTCCACCAAAAGGGCCATCTCATACCCAATCAGGCCGATGTCGGCCTCCGGGTGGGCCAGGACCGCCAGCGACGACCCATCGGAAATGGACATGATGAACAGGAACCCCCGCTCCATCTCCACAACCGTCTGATTCACGCTGCCGCCCTCGAAGATCCGGGAGGCGCCTGCCGTCAGAGACGTCAGACCGGAGGCGACGGCCGCGAGCTGGTCGGCGCGGTCACGGGGGAAGCCTTCGGACATCGCCAGAAGGAGTCCGTCGGCGGAGACCACCACCGTGTGGGACACCCCCGGGGTGTTGTCCACGAAGTTGGTGATCAACCAGTTCAGGTTCTGTGCCGCCTGGCTCATCGGGCTCACACTAACGCTCCTGGTTGTAGGTGCTGTCAGGACCGAAGCCCTGGCCGTTCGTTTCACTGCCTGCGCTGCGTCCGCGCTGGACGCCCCGACGCAGGTTGCTCAGCCTGCCCCGGACGTCCTCCGGGGCGCGGGAGACCTGTGGGCCTCCCTGAGGGGTGCTCGCGGCGGCTCCCTCGACCAGGTTGGCCTTGGGTACCCGCCTCGGCAGGCCGGAGGACGTGACCCCGCCCGCCTTGGGCTTGCGCAGCGCCGAGGCCTGCTGCCAGCGCTCGTCGTTCTGCGACCGCCAGTTGCTCTCGCCCGTCGGCTCCGCGGCCGGGGCCGGAGCCTGCTGCGCGGGGCTCGTGCCGTTCGCGCCGCCCGTGCCGTTCACACCGCTCGTGCCGCCGCCCACGGATCCCCGGCGGGGCAGTCCGGCGTCGGTCATCTGGTGTCCGGCGGCGGGAGCCGCTCCCGGACGGTCGAAGCCTACGCGGTTCCGCTCCTCCACGTCACCGGCCTGCGCCGATTCCGCTTCGGGAGCGTACTGGGCCGGGTAGCCGTTCTGGTACCCGTCCTGCTGCGGCCAGTCGTCCTGGTAGTCCCGTTCGCGGAAGGACCCGAACGCCTCGGGGGCGGCTGCCTCGGCGGCCGCGGGCTCCTCTTGGACCGGCTCCGGATACGCGGGCTCCGGGTAGCCGCCGCCCGAGGGGAACGCCCCGGTCGAGAACGGGTCCTGCTGCTGCGGCAGGCCGCCGCCCTGCGCGTAGAACTGCTCGTCGTACGTGCTCTGCGACTGCTCCTGGTACGACGGCTGCGCGTCGTAGCCCGTGGGCTGCTCCTGGAACCCCGTGCCGCTGGTGTCGTAGCCCTGTCGGCCGCTGTCGAACTCGTCGGTGTACGCCGGGATCTCGGAGGTCTCCTGCGGGGCGGCCTGGGGCTGTGCGGCCCCCGGGGGCTGCGCCTGGGCCTCCAGGGCCGCACGGCGCTCCTCGCGCATCAGGGAGCGGCCCACGGGGTCGAGGTCCCGGATGTCGTCGGGGACCTCGAGGTAACGGCTGTCGTCGAAGCCGAGCTCGGCCGCGGTGCGCATCGGCTGGAGCTGCGGCTGCTGGAAGTTCTCACCCTGGAACTGCTGCTCCGGGATGATCTGCGAGACCGTGAACTCCTCGCGGTCCAGCGACTGTTCGCCGCCACCGCCGTGCGTGATCGCGTCCGGCAGCATGACCAGCGAGGTGGTGCCGGCCTGCTCGCCCGAGGGGCGCAGCTGGACCCGGATGCCGTGCCGGTCGGAGAGCCGGCCGACCACGAACAGGCCCATGCGCTGCGAGATCGCGGCGTCCACGGTCGGCGGGTTGGCCAGCTTGTGGTTGATGTCCGCGAAGTCCTCGGCGGTGAGACCGATGCCCTTGTCGTGGATCTCGATCATGATGCGGCCGTCGGGGAGACGGGTCGCGGTGACGCGGACCTTGGTCTGCGGGGAGGAGAACGTGGTCGCGTTCTCCAGGAGCTCGGCGAGCAGGTGCACGAGGTCGGTGACCGCGCGGCCGTGGATCTCGGCCTCCGGGACGCCGGACAGCTCGATGCGCTCGTACTGCTCCACCTCGGAGGAGGCGGCGCGCAGCACGTCGACCAGCGGGACCGGCTGGTCCCAGCGGCGGCCGGGCTCCTCGCCGGCGAGGACCAGCAGGTTCTCGCCGTTGCGGCGCATACGGGTCGCGAGGTGGTCCAGCCGGAACAGGTTCTCCAGCTGGTCCGGGTCGGCCTCGTTGTTCTCCAGGTCGGTGATCAGCGTCAGCTGGCCCTCGATCAGCGACTGGTTGCGGCGGGACAGGTTGGTGAAGATCGCGTTGATGTTGCCCCGCAGCAGGGCCTGCTCGGCGGCGAGCCGCACGGCCTCGCGGTGGACCTGGTCGAAGGCGCGGGCGACTTCGCCGATCTCGTCCGTCGAGGTGATCGGGATCGGCGCGACCCGGGTGTCGACCCGGCCGGGGTCGGTGCGGGAGAGCTGGTCGACCAGCATCGGCAGGCGCTGCTCGGCGATGCCGAAGGCGGCGTTGCGCAGCTGGCGCATCGAGCGGGACATCTGGCGCGCCACCATGCCGGCCAGGATGAACGCGGCGAGCAGGGCGACCACGACGGCGGCACCGGTGATGAAGGCGGAGGTCTTGGCGTCGTCGGCGATGCCGGACGCCTCGCTCACCGCCTTGTCGGCCATGTCCGACTCGATGGTGCGGTAGGCGTTGTACTTGAGGGTGTTCACCGCCCACCAGTTCTCGGCGGTGATCCCCTTGGTCGCCAGCGCCTGCCGGGTGAGGGGGTTGGTGTCCTGGAGCGTCGCCAGCGCCGAGACCATCGTGGTGGTGCTGGACGGCGGGGCCACGTACTTCGGGTCCTTGGCCTTGGCCTGCTGGGCCATGGCCGCGCCGTCGGTCTTGATCTTCTGCTCGAGGTCGGTCAGCTTCTGCGCGTCGGCCTCGGTGCCACCGCCGATGTACTCCTCGACGGCGATCCCCTCCAGGTAGGCGTACGAGGAGAGGGCGACCCGCTGGGAGGCCAGGTTGCCGGCGTCCGGTCCCGGTTTGACGAGCAGGTGCATACCGATCGAGCGCTCCAGCGACAGTGCCGCCTTGGTGAGCGCGATGGCGTAGACGGTACGGCCGTAGGAGGTGATGTTTCCGGTGCCCAGACCGAGTTCGTTGGCGAACTCCATCAGCGGGTGGGCGATCTGGGTGTATCCCTCTTCGGTCTTCACCCCGGTGAGCTTGGTGGTGTACGCCAGGGACCGGAGGTTGGCGAGCTGCGGCTCGGCCTCCCGGAACAGCTTCAGACGGCGTTCCAGGCCGGCTTTGTGCGGCATGTTCTGCGCGGCCGCGTCGAAGGCGTCGGCGGCCTTGTCGGTGCGCTGCCGCGCGTCGGTGACGACCTGCTTGTTCTTGTCCAGCAGGATCGGGGCCGCGCTGAGGTCACGCTCGTTGTAGAGGGCGTCGCTGTAGGTCAGGGCGGCGCGGACCAGGCGGGCGGTGTTCTCCGCGTCGCGGGCCTGCTGCCAGGTGTCGATGGAGCTCTTCACCTGGAAACCGCCCATGACCAGGCCGACGACCACGGGTATGAGCAGGATCGCGTTCAGCCTGGTCGGCACGCGCCAGTTCCGCGGGGAGAAGCGGCCGCCGCTCTTCGGGGGCGCGGCCGGTGGTTCCGCGGCTGGCACAGGGGTGGGCGCCGCAGCGCGCGGCGGCGGGGTGAAGTTGCCCCGTGCCGACGGCTCGGGACCGTTCTTGCTTCGCCTCACTCGACCAACAACCTCTCGGCGGCGGGCACCTGTCGTCGTGCCGCAGTCTCTCAGAGCCCGGTGTGTCACAGACCACTACTCAGTACGTCTTTGACTATTGGGCAGTTCAGGCATTCCAGCACGGGGCCCGGCGCAGTTCCAAACAGTGGAAACCGCCGGAGTACGCTGATGTAAGCCCCAGATAAAACGGTCATAAAGAGCGAGCCCCGCCAAAAGGCGGGGCTGTCGTGCGCGCAGCGGTACCGCGTGACCGCGACGCGTGGCGATACCACCGTATTCCTCTGCCGAAACGTTATGAACGCCGGAGCCGACCGTGTCAAAGGCCACAGCCGGCTCCGGTTTCCGTACGGCAACTGCCGTACATCAGGTCAGGTTCGGGTACGCCGGGCCGCTACCGCAGCCGAGCCATGAGCGCGTGCTCGACCAGGGTGATCAGCGCACTCTTCGCGTCGGCCCGGTGCCGGGCGTCGGTGGTGATGATGGGCGCGTCGGGCCCGATCTGGAGCGCCTCGCGCACCTCTTCGGGCGTGTAGGGCTGGTGCCCGTCGAAGCCGTTGAGGGCGATGACGAACGGCAGACCGCTGTTCTCGAAGTAGTCCACCGCCGGGAAGCAGTCGGCCAGCCGGCGGGTGTCCACGAGCACGACGGCGCCGATCGCGCCGCGCACCAGGTCGTCCCACATGAACCAGAAGCGGTCCTGACCGGGCGTGCCGAACAGGTACAGGATCAGGTCCTGGTCGAGCGTGATGCGGCCGAAGTCCATGGCCACCGTGGTGGTGGTCTTGTCCCCGGTGTGGGTGAGGTCGTCGATGCCCGCCGAGGCGGACGTCATCACGGCCTCCGTGCGCAGCGGGTTGATCTCGGAGACCGCTCCCACGAACGTGGTCTTGCCGACGCCGAAGCCGCCCGCCACCACGATCTTCGCGGAGGTGGTGGCCCGGCCTCCGTCAGAGCTTGCGAAGTCCACTGAGCACCCTTTCGAGCAGCGTCACGTCCGGAGCGCCGCCGTTGTTCTCGTCGCCGCCCGGCTGGTGGATGGCGACCAGGCCGGCCTCGGCGAGGTCGGCCACCAGGATCCGGGCCACCCCCAGCGGCATGGCGAGCAGGGCCGAGACCTCGGCCACCGACTTCACCTCGCGGCACAGGTGGCAGATGCGCTGGTGCTCAGGGAGCAGCCCCATGAGCGCTGCCGGGTCGGCCGTCGTGCTGATCAGCGCCTCGATGGCGAGCTGGTAGCGCGGCCGGGTCCGGCCGCCGGTCATCGCGTAAGGACGTACCAGCGGCTGGTCGCCCTCGTCCCCGTACGGCTCCGCGTACGGATCATGAGAGGCGGTGGGCGGGGTCATCGTTCCTCCGGGCGGGACAGCAAGTCGGTCGGGCTAGCCGTCTGACGTGGGCCGGTGGGGGGTTTGTGGCGGCCGGACGGTGATTTGGTGAGGCGGGTTGGATCCAGGCTGTCAGTGGAGCAGACTGCCTTGCAGTTCGGCACGCAGATCGGGAGTGAGCACCGCGCCCGCGCGGTCGACCAGCAGCGCCATCTCGTAGCCGACGAGGCCGATGTCGCACTCCGGGTGGGCCAGCACGGCGAGGGACGAGCCGTCGGAGATGGACATCAGGAAGAGAAAACCGCGTTCCATCTCGACCACCGTCTGCGCCACGTTGCCGCCCTCGAAGATCCGGGAGGCCCCGGCCGTCAGCGAGGTGAGCCCGGACGCGACGGCCGCCAGCTGGTCGGCGCGGTCACGCGGGAAGCCTTCGGACATCGCCAGAAGGAGGCCGTCGGCGGACACGACGACGGTGTGGGACACACCTGGGGTGTTGTCCACGAAGTTGGTGATCAACCAGTTGAGGTTCTGTGCCGCCTGGCTCATCGGACTCAACTAACGCTCCTGCTGGTGAGTGGGGCTCGGGAAGCTGCCGGTCTGCGGGCCGGGTGCGGCCTGCCTGCCCTGCGCGATACCCCGACGGAGATTGGTCAGCCGGCCGCGAACGTCGTCAGGCGAACGCGAGACCTGCGGACCTGCTTGGTGCTGTTGCTGCTGCTGTGCGGTGCCCGGGACGAGGTTCGCCCGGGGCACCCGGCGCGGCAGCCCGGAGGTGGTGACGCCGCCCGCGGCCGGCTGCCGTACGCGCTCCGCCTGCCGGACGAGGTCGTCGTTGGGGGAGGGGCGCCAGGAGCTGGTCGCGGAACGCTGGGGGGCCGCGGCCGCGGGGGCCGGCGGCGTTACGGGGACGGGCGGAAGCGGCGCCGGACCGTTGCCGTTGCCCTGGGGGTGCTGCTCCTCCTGCCCGCCGTGGAACCAGTTGGTCTCCAGCGTGTCGTACAGCGGGGTACGACCGTCGCCGGGACCGCTCGCCGGGGGCAGCGCCTCCGGCTCCTGGCGGACCGGCGGCACCGGCTGGCGCTGCGCGGTGCCGAAGTCCATGCTGCGGGCGTTGTTCCCCTGGCCGTTGCCCGCGAAGCCGTTCTGGCGGCCGGGCAGGGAGTGCTGGCCGGTGCCGCCGCCGTCGAAGGGCGGGGTGGCGAACTGGCCGGTGGAGCCGTTGTCGTAGGCCTGCGGAGCGGAGAACTGGCCGGTGTTCTGGGGACCGCCCGGCTGACCGGCCGGGGAGCCGAAGACGTCGGAGCGGACGAACGGGCCGGAGTCCTGCTGCTGCCCGTTCACGTTCGGACGCGGGAACGAGCCGGTGTCCTGCGAGCCGTTCACGTTCGGACGCGGGAAGGAGCCGGTGTCCTGCTGGCCGTTCGGATTCTGGCGGGGGTACGCGCCGGTGTTCTGGCCGCCGCCGGGGACGTTGAAGTCCGGGCGCGGGAACTCGCCGGTGGACGACGGGCCCTGCGGGATCGCCGGCATCTGCGAGGTGGCGCCGAGGTCGTGCCGCTCGTCGATGCGGGGCATCGGCGCGGTGTGACCCTGGTCCCGCTCGTCGTGGCCGCGCGGCGTGTCCAGCGAAGCGCGGGAGAGCGGCGGCTGGGCGTTGTCGTCGCTCCAGCTGGGCCGCCCCTGCGGGTTGCCGCCGGGCAGCTCGGCCCGGGGACCGCCGCGCGGCGGGAGCTGCGGCTGACGGCCCTGGTCGGAGGGGTTCGCGGCGCGCGGCGGCGGGACCGGGCCGCGGTTGCCGAAGGCGTCCTGGCCGCCGAAGGGGTCCTGCGGGTTGCCGAACGCGTCCTGGTTGCCGAAGGCCGCGCCGTTCTGCCGGCCGCCCTGCGGGGCCTGCGGGCCTTGCGGGCCGCGGGCGCCGCCGGGCGCACCGGGACGGTTGCCGTTCTGGCCCGCTCCGGGCAGCGCGGCCCGGGGACCCTGGCCGTTGCCGACCTGACCGCGCGGACCGGCACCGGCACCGAGCAGCCCGCCACCGGAGGGCCCGCCGGAACCGGGGGCGCCACCGCGCGAGCCGCCCGCGGCACCGCCGCCGAGCGCCGGGGCGGGGGCACCCGCGCCGAGCGGACCCGGAGCGCCACCCTGGCCGTTGCCCCGCCGGGCCGCCGCGGCACCGGCCGCGGCCTGCGCGGCGGCCGGACCACCGGACGGCGCCGGGGCGCCGGGCTTGCCGGGAGCGGGCTTCTTGCCGCCCTGGGCGACGTCGACCGGGAGCATGACCAGCGCGGTCGTACCACCGGAGTCGGAGGGGCGCAGCTGGATGCGGATGCCGTGCCGCTGGGACAGCCGGCCGACCACGAACAGACCCATGCGGCGGGAGACGGAGACGTCCACGGTGGGCGGCGAGGCGAGCCGCTCGTTGATCGCCGCGAGGTCCTCGGGGGAGAGGCCGATACCGGTGTCGTGGATCTCGATCAGCACGCGGCCGTCGGGCAGCGCGTGACCGGTGACCTTGACCTTGGTCTGCGGCGAGGAGAAGGAGGTCGCGTTCTCGAGCAGCTCGGCGAGCAGGTGCACGAGGTCGTTGACCACGCGGCCGGCCACTTCGGTGGTCGGCACGGCGGCCAGCTCGATGCGCTCGTACTGCTCCACCTCGGACGCGGCGGCGCGGAGCACGTCGACCAGCGGGACCGGGCGGGTCCAGCGGCGGCCGGGCTCCTCACCCGCGAGGACGAGGAGGTTCTCACCGTTACGGCGCATACGCGTCGCGAGGTGGTCGAGCTTGAACAGCGAGGACAGCTGGTCCGGGTCGGCCTCGCGGGACTCCAGCTCGGAGATGAGCGAGAGCTGACGCTGGATGAGGCCCTGGGAACGGCGCGAGAGGTTGGTGAACATCGCGTTGACGTTGCCCCGCAGCAGGGCCTGCTCGGCGGCGAGGCGGACCGCCTCGCGGTGCACGTCGTCGAAGGCCGCGGCCACCTGGCCGATCTCGTCCCGGGAGTGCACACCGACCGACTCCACGGACGTGTCCACGTCCTGCGGGTCGGACTCGGAGAGCTGCTTGACCAGCTCGGGCAGGCGGTCCTGGGCGACCTTGGTGGCGGTCTCCTGGAGGCGGCGCAGCGAGCGGATCATGGACCGGGCCACGATGAAGGCACCGACCAGCGAGACACCGAGGACGAGCAGGATCAGCGCACCGGAGATGATGGCCGACTGCTCGGAGGAGTTGCGCAGCTCGCGCGCCTTCTGCTCCATGTCCTCGAGCAGGGTGTGCTCGATCTTCTGCATCTGGTCGATCTTGGTCGAGCTGTCGTCCACCCAGTCGCGGTACGACCGCTTGGACAGCTCGTTCAGACCGTTCTGGGCGCCGAGCGCACGCTTGGCGTAGGTGTTGGCGGCCTCGATCGTCGGGTTGTTCTCGTCGATCGGCTTGAGCAGCTCGGCCGCGTTGCCGGAGTAGATCTTCCGGAAGATCGTCAGCTCGGAGGTCTCGCTCGCCTGGGCCGACTCGCCGTAGAGGCGGTCGTTCTCCGAGAGGTCACCCGTGCTGGTGTTGTTGGCGGGCAGGGCCGCGGCGATGACGGCGCGCTGGACGGACGCGTACTCCTTGGCGGTCGAGAACGCCGCCAGGGCGCGGGTGCGCTGGATCATCTCCGGGTTGCTGGAGGCCTGCGCCATGTCCTGCGAGAGGTCGATCAGCTGGGTGATCAGCCGGTGGTAGGCCTCGACCGTCTGGGTCGAGTTCCGCTGCTGCTGGTAGGCGTCCTTGCGGATCTTCGCCAGGTCGTCCAGCTGGCCGGCCAGGCCGACGAGGCTGTCGCGGACGCCCTGGAGCTGACCGTTCTTGCTCGCGGTGTCGATTTCCTCGGAGGCGTTGAGGAAGTTCTCGCGGGCCCGGTCGGTCTTCTCCTCGAATCCCTTGACCGTGACGCTGTTCGTCGACTGGCCGTGCGCCAGCGGGCCGGCCGACTGGTCGCGCTCGTCCTGGAGCGCCTGGGCCAGCTCGGTGGCCTGCTTGGTCATGTCCGTCAGCAGCTTGATGTTGTCGAGCTGCTGGATGTCGTCCAGGGACTGGTTGATGCGCACCGCGCCCAGCGTCGTGGCCGCGACCACGGGGAGCGCGAGCAGCGACACCAGGCGCGTGGAGATGCGCCAGTTGCGCAGGGCTATCCGCGAGCCCGGGTTGGACGGTCCCTTCGCGGGCTTGATCGGGGGCGCCGGCGTGGCGGTCGGCTGGGGGCCCGTGGAGCCCGTCGGCCCCGGGGAAGCAGACACGGCGGGACGCCCGGGGCGCTCACCGCCGTCACCACCGCCGACCGGGGCCTGGCCCGGGTTCTGGGCGTGCTGGGGCGAGGAACCGCGGTCGGTCCCGCCGTGCGCCTCCGGCTCCGCCGGAGCGCTGCCATCCCTCTTGAAACGTCCCTGCACTAGCGTCGCAACCTCTGGACCAGGCGCCCCTCCGCTGAACGGAGGGACACGGTGTCGGCGTTGTACGGAGAGCGCCCTGAATGCGCCCCCTGATTGGTCGTGAGTGTGACCGGCGCTGGCTCCCCCTGTCTCGCCGCCACTCGGCGCTGTGTTGCGCCCCCTGCGCGCCGGCTCGATCCTGCGGCGGTCCGTGGAATTCCAGCACAGTGCCGGATCTCCAACAAGGGCCGTGGACCGAGCTGTGACCTCTGTGACAGCGTGTGAGTGACACGTTACGAGATGTCTAGGCCGTTCGCGTACATAACGGACGTATGCCCGCCAGTCGCGCGTGCGTCAGCCGTGTCCCAGTCGCCATGATCAGGAGCGGAATGACAGGTTCAGTTCGGCAATGTCCGTTTCGTTGCCGAGAGTTGCCTGTGGGGAATGACCCGTTTGTCCCCGCCTTCGTGAGCAAACTCACACGGGGATCAGGGCTAGTTGGCGACTTCCGTCGGGAATTCGATGTTTAGCCTGGCGCTTTACAAGAGGCGACGCTCTGCCAACCCACACACGACGGGGTCCACTGCAACCGTGAAGACGACGATGATGTTCCGCAACATAGCCAACCCCCGGCGCACCACCCTCGCCCACCTCAAGGACGCCGAGGAGCTGGGGACCCCGGAACTGCCCGAGCACTCCCTCGACCTCCCCGCCCAGACCGCCAACCCGCGGCGCACCATCCTCATGGAGGCCCCCGCCGGGACCCCGGTCGCCGAGTAGTACGGGACCGCCCTCCCGTACGGGTCCGAGGCCGCCGTTCACTCAGTCACCTGGGTAATTCCACGGCGGCCGCCCCGCCCCGCGTTAGCCTGGAGCGTCAGACTCCAACCGGCTCAGTGAGGGGCGCCAGGATCCCGTGCGCATCGCCAGGTTCTCCATCGACGGGAACGTCGCCTTCGGCGCCGTCGAGGGCGACGAGCAGGACGAACTCGTCCTCGACATCATCAAGGGCATTCCGTTCGCCGACTTCGAGCTCTCGGGGACCAAGGTCCCGGTGAGCAAGGTCAGGCTCCTGCCGCCGGTGCTCCCCAACAAGGTGGTGGCCTACGGCCGCAACTACGCGGAGCACGCGAAGGAACTCGGCAACGAGGTACCGGACGCCCCTTTCGCCTTCTTCAAGCCGTCCACCTCGGTGGTCGGCCCCGGCGACGCGATCCAGTACCCGGCCTTCTCCCAGGAGCTCCACCACGAGGCCGAACTGGCCGTGGTCATCGGCCGCATGTGCCGTGAGGTCCCGCGCGAGCGCGCGGCGGACGTCATCTTCGGCTACACCTGCGCCAACGACGTCACCGCCCGTGACGTGCAGAAGCGCGAGAAGCAGTGGGCCCGGGCCAAGGGCTTCGACACGTCCTGCCCGCTCGGCCCCTGGGTGGAGACGGACCTCGACCTCGCCACCGCGTCCGACCTGACGATCCAGCTCACCGTCAACGGCGAACAGCGTCAGCTCGGCCGTACGAGCGAGATGATCCACCCCATCGCGGACCTGATCGTCCACATCACCGAGGCCATGACGCTGCTGCCCGGCGACGTGATCCTCACCGGCACCCCGGCAGGGGTCGGCCCCCTCAACGTCGGCGACGAGGTCGCCGTCACCATCGAAGGCATCGGCACTCTCACCAACAAGGTTGTCAAGCGTGGCTAGCGCATCCGGCTCCCCCGTCCGCGTACGTTTCTGCCCCTCGCCCACCGGTAACCCCCACGTGGGCCTGGTCCGCACCGCCCTGTTCAACTGGGCGTTCGCCCGCCACCACAAGGGCACCCTGGTCTTCCGCATCGAGGACACCGACGCGGCCCGCGACTCCGAGGAGTCGTACCGCCAGCTGCTCGACGCGATGCGCTGGCTGGGCTTCGACTGGGACGAGGGCCCCGAGGTCGGCGGCCCGCACGCGCCGTACCGCCAGTCGCAGCGGATGGACATCTACCAGGACGTCGCGCAGAAGCTCCTGGACGCCGGCCACGCCTACCACTGCTACTGCTCCCAGGAGGAGCTGGACAGCCGCCGGGAGGCCGCCCGCGCCGCCGGCAAGCCGTCCGGCTACGACGGCCACTGCCGCGACCTCACCGCCGAGCAGGTCGAGGCCTACCAGGCCCAGGGCCGTACGCCGATCGTCCGCTTCCGGATGCCCGACGAGACGATCACCTTCACGGACCTGGTCCGCGGCGAGCTGACCTTCACCCCGGAGAACGTCCCGGACTACGGCATCGTCCGCGCGAACGGCGCCCCGCTGTACACGCTGGTCAACCCGGTCGACGACGCCCTGATGGAGATCACCCACGTCCTGCGCGGCGAGGACCTGCTCTCCTCCACCCCGCGCCAGGTCGCCCTCTACAAGGCGCTGACCGAGCTGGGCGTCGCCAAGCAGACCCCGGCCTTCGGCCACCTCCCCTACGTCATGGGCGAGGGCAACAAGAAGCTGTCCAAGCGCGACCCGCAGTCGTCCCTGAACCTCTACCGCGAGCAGGGCTTCCTGCCCGAGGGCCTGCTCAACTACCTCTCGCTGCTGGGCTGGTCGCTCTCCGCGGACCGGGACGTCTTCTCGGTCGACGAGATGGTCGCCGCCTTCGACATCTCCGACGTGAACCCCAACCCGGCCCGCTTCGACCTGAAGAAGTGCGAGGCGATCAACGCGGACCACATCCGCATGCTGGACGTGAAGGACTTCACCGAGCGCTGCGCCCCCTGGCTGAAGGCCCCCTTCGCCCCCTGGGCCCCGGAGGACTTCGACGAGGCGAAGTGGGAGGCGATCGCCCCGCACGCTCAGACCCGCCTGAAGGTCCTCTCGGAGATCACCGACAACGTCGACTTCCTGTTCCTCCCCGAGCCGGCCGTGGACGAGGCGTCCTGGGCCAAGGCCATGAAGGAGGGCAGCGACGCCCTCCTGGCCACGGCCCGCGAGAAGCTCGAGGCGGCCGACTGGACCTCCCCCGAGTCCCTCAAGGAGGCCGTCCTGGCCGCCGGCGAGGCGCACGGCCTCAAGCTCGGCAAGGCCCAGGCGCCCGTCCGTGTCGCCGTCACCGGCCGCACGGTCGGCCTGCCCCTCTTCGAGTCCCTGGAGATCCTCGGCAAGGAGAAGACCCTGGCCCGGATCGACGCGGCGCTCGCCAGGCTGGCCGCGTAGCGCACGCGCGCGTGAGAGGGGCGGCCCCGGTTCATCCCGGGGCCGCCCCTTCGTCGTACCCGCCGGGTACCGTCGGGCGTATGACGATCAGGGCCGTGGTCTGGGACGTGGACGACACTCTCTTCGACTACACGAGCGCCGACCGCGCGGGCATGCGGGCGCACCTCGCGGCCGAGGGGCTGCTCGCGGCGTACGAGAGTGCCGAGGCGGCGCTGGTGCGGTGGCGGGAGATCACCGACCGGCAGTGGGCGCGGTTCTCGGCGGGGGAGGTGTCCTTCGAGGAGCAGCGCCGGGAGCGGATCCGGGTGTTCCTCGGGGAGGCCCTGAGCGGCGACGAGGCCGACGACTGGTTCGGGCGCTACCGCACCCACTACGAGGCCGCCTGGGCCCTCTTCCCGGACGTCCTGCCCGCCCTCGACGCGCTCGCCGCGGGCTACCGGCACGCCGTGCTGTCCAACTCCAGCCTGCACGTCCAGGACCCCAAGCTGCGGGCGCTCGGTGTGCACGACCGCTTCGAGGTCATCCTGTGCGCCGCCGAACTCGGCGTCTCCAAGCCCGCCGCCGGTGCCTTCCTGGCGGCCTGCGAGGCGCTGGACCTGCCCCCGCACGAGGTCGCGTACGTCGGTGACCACCCGGAGATCGACGCGCGCGGTGCCGTCGACGCGGGGCTGCTGTCGGTGTGGATCGACCGGACCGGAGCGTCCACCGGGGCCGACGCGCCCGTCGGCCCGCACCGGATCGCCTCCCTCGCCGAACTGCCCGCGCTCCTGCGCGCCGATACCCGTTTTGGAGCCCCGTCCACCTTCAGGTAATGTTCTTCCTGCGCCGCCGGGGAGCGGGCCGAAAGGCCGGAACCGGAGGAGCGAAACTAGAACAAGATCCCCTCAGGGGCTTGCGTTCCAGTGGCCTATGGTGTAATTGGCAGCACGACTGAT
Source organism: Streptomyces sp. NPDC021562 (assembly GCF_040640875.1). Lineage (NCBI taxonomy): Bacteria > Bacillati > Actinomycetota > Actinomycetes > Kitasatosporales > Streptomycetaceae > Streptomyces > Streptomyces sp. NPDC021562. The sequence continues at coordinate 186,417 of NZ_JBFACN010000008.1, read as the reverse complement.
TCTGGTTCAGTTAGTCTTGGTTCGAGTCCAGGTAGGCCAGCTCGCAGAGCTCATCTGCAAAGCCCCCGTTGTGTAGCGGCCTAGCACGCTGCCCTCTCAAGGCAGTAGCGCCGGTTCGAATCCGGTCGGGGGTACGGAGATCATCCACAGGTGATCGCTAGGGCCCCCGTTGTGTAGCGGCCTAGCACGCCGCCCTCTCAAGGCGGTAGCGCCGGTTCGAATCCGGTCGGGGGTACGAACTGGTCTAAACCATCATTGGTCTATGGTGTAATTGGCAGCACGACTGATTCTGGTTCAGTTAGTCTTGGTTCGAGTCCAGGTAGACCAGCTGGGATCTGCGGCGTTGCACATCGAACGCTTGCAAGATCCACGCCCCCGTTGTGTAGCGGCCTAGCACGCCGCCCTCTCAAGGCGGTAGCGCCGGTTCGAATCCGGTCGGGGGTACAGACGACGAAGGCCCTCCGCTCCCTGCGGAGGGCCTTCGTCGTGTCCGGGCCCTACTCGAAGCCGTAGCGCCGGGCCGTCTCCTCCTCCTGGGCCAGCCGGTGCAGGGCCTGGAGCATCGGCTCCACCAGCACCGCGCTGGCCACCGCGGCCGCCACCTTCTCCTTCTCCGAGGGCCGCGTCTCCAGGAAGTCCAGATCGGCGATCGCCGCCTGGTGCATCAACTTCGCCCGGGTCACGAGGAGTTCGCTGTCCCAGTCGTAACCGAGCCGGCGGAACGCGGCCACCGACACCACCAGCCGGCGATAGGCGGGGGAGAGGGTCGTCAGCTGCTTGGCGTTCTCCCAGCCGAGGGTGGTCAGCAGGGCGCCCACCTCCCGGTGCGCGGCCCGCACGTACTCGTCGTCCTCGTCCGGCTCGGGCACCTGTGGCAACGCCCACAGCGCGGCGCCCACCCTGATGGTGCGGCCCAGGGACTCGTCGTCGACGTGCCCGAGCACCTCGCGCACCTTCGCCACCGGCACCCGGCCGACCTGGATCATCGCCCGCACCAGCCGCAGCCGGCGCAGGTGCTCCTCGTCGTACTCCGCGGTCGTGGTGTTGACCTGGCGGCCCGGCGGCAACAGGCCCTCGCGCAGGTAGTACTTGATCGTCGCGACGGGCACCCCGCTGCGCTCGCTCAACCGGGCAAGCCGCATCTCTTGCACCTCTCCTTGGTAAGTGCCACTATCCAAGCACCAAGGGACGGATAGTGCCGCTATCCGACCGGGAATCGGGGGTGTCTCGCATGGTCGGCAAACCGATACCGGGCCGCAGGACCGCGGCGCGCGAGGGCGATGCGGTGGTGCTGCTGATCGGCCTGCGCATCAACCACTTCTGGGCGGTGCACCAGTGGCTCCCGGTCATGCTGGCCATGGTCCGCATGCTGGGGGAGCTGGCGCGGGACCCCGGCCGGGGGCTCCTCGGACGCGTCCTGCTGACGGCGTCACCGCGGACGTACTACGTCGTCCAGTACTGGGAGTCCAAGGAGAAGCTGTACGCGTACGCGAGTTCGCCGGAGATGCTGCACCACGGGGTGTGGAGCCAGGTGAACCGCAAGGAGCGGGCGGGGAAGCTGCGGCAGCACGTGGGCCTGTGGCACGAGACGTACGTGGCGCCCGAGGGGTCGTACGAGTCGATCTACTTCGACATGCCGGAGTTCGGCCTGGGCGCGGCGAGCGGGACGGTCCCCGTGGAGCGCCGGGGCCGCTACGCGAAGGACCGGTTCGCTCATCGCTCCGGAAGTGGGACTTCCTAGGGGCGCTGGGGGAGGAACTGCGCGACCAGCCACGACGGCGTCGCGGACGGCTGACGGCCTGTGGAGGCACATTGCTCGCCGTCGGGCTTCGCGGGTGGTCGAGTGCGACGCCGTCGTGGCTGGTCGCGCAGTTCCCCGCGCCCCTTACGGGGCGCTCCCGCTCCCGTCGGGAGAAAGCTGCCGCGGCGTTGAGGCGGCCTCTCCTGGCGGGAGCGTTCGTTTCGGGGCTCAGCCCGTGCGGCGCAGGGCCTCGGAGAGGCGGCCCGCCGCGTCGATGACCGCCTGGGCGTGCATGCGGCCGGGGTGGCGGGTCAGGCGCTCGATCGGGCCGGAGACGGAGACGGCGGCGACCACGCGGTTGGAGGGCCCCCGCACCGGCGCCGACACCGACGCGACGCCCGGCTCCCGCTCACCGATGGACTGGGCCCAGCCGCGGCGCCGGACGCCGGAGAGGGCCGTCGCCGTGAAGCGGGCCCCCTGCAGGCCGCGGTGCAGCCGCTCCGGCTCCTCCCAGGCCATCAGGATCTGCGCCGAGGAACCGGCCTTCATCGTGAGGGTCGAGCCGACCGGGACCGTGTCCCGCAGGCCGGACAGGCGTTCCGCGGCGGCCACGCAGATCCGCATGTCTCCCTGCCGGCGGTAGAGCTGCGCGCTCTCGCCGGTGATGTCGCGCAGGTGCGTGAGCACCGGGCCCGCCGTCGCGAGCAGGCGGTCCTCGCCGGCCGCCGCGGCCAGTTCCGCGAGTCGCGGACCGAGAATGAAACGGCCCTGCATGTCGCGTGCCACCATGCGGTGGTGTTCCAGAGCCACGGCCAGCCGATGGGCCGTGGGCCGTGCCAGTCCGGTTGCGCCGACCAGACCCGCGAGGGTGGCCGGACCGGACTCCAGAGCGCTCAGGACAAGGGCCGCCTTGTCCAGAACGCCGACGCCGCTACTGTTGTCCATGCAACGATACTCACGTCTCACTCTGTGAAACGCAAGTTCAATTTTCGGGGGAACGCGCCACTCTGGAAGAACACAGTGGCCCGCGGACCAACGGGCCCGGCGGCGGACGCCCGGAACCACGACTTCAGGGGCCCGGAACACGGGCAGCCGCTTCCTCAAGATCTCTAGTTGGGCCGGTGCACGTCTGCCGGCCGGAGGGAAAGCGATGGGTAGGACACTCGCGGAGAAGGTCTGGGACGACCACGTCGTCCGGCGCGCCGAGGGCGAGCCCGACCTCCTCTTCATCGATCTGCACCTGCTGCACGAGGTGACCAGCCCGCAGGCCTTCGACGGTCTGCGTCAGAACGGCCGCCCGGTGCGCCGCCTCGACCTCACCATCGCGACCGAGGACCACAACACCCCGACCCTCGACATCGACAAGCCGATCGCGGACCCCGTCTCCCGCGCCCAGCTGGAGACGCTGCGCAAGAACTGCGCCGAGTTCGGGGTGCGCCTGCACCCGCTGGGCGACGTCGAGCAGGGCGTCGTGCACGTGGTCGGCCCGCAGCTGGGCCTGACGCAGCCGGGCACGACGGTCGTCTGCGGCGACTCCCACACCTCCACCCACGGCGCCTTCGGCGCGCTGGCGTTCGGCATCGGCACCTCCCAGGTGGAGCACGTGCTGGCCACCCAGACGCTGCCGCTGGCCCGCCCGAAGACCATGGCCATCACGGTCGACGGCGAACTGCCCGAGGGCGTCACCGCCAAGGACCTGATCCTGGCGATCATCGCCAAGATCGGCACCGGCGGCGGCCAGGGCTACATCCTGGAGTACCGCGGCTCCGCCATCGAGAAGCTCTCGATGGAGGCCCGCATGACCATCTGCAACATGTCGATCGAGGCCGGCGCCCGCGCGGGCATGATCGCCCCCGACGAGACCACCTTCGCGTACATCAAGGGCCGCGCCCACGCCCCCGAGGGCGCCGACTGGGACGCGGCGGTCGAGTACTGGAAGACGCTGCGCACGGACGAGGACGCGGTCTTCGACGCCGAGGTCCACATCGACGCCGCCGCGCTCTCGCCGTTCGTCACCTGGGGCACCAACCCGGGCCAGGGCGCCCCGCTTTCGGCGAACGTCCCCGACCCGGCTTCGTACGAAGACGCTTCGGAGCGCCTCGCCGCCGAAAAGGCCCTGGAGTACATGGGGTTGGAGGCCGGCCAGCCGCTGCGCTCCATCGCCGTGGACACCGTCTTCGTAGGCTCCTGCACCAACGGCCGGATCGAGGACCTGCGCGCCGCCGCCGAGATCCTCCGCAGCCGCAAAGTCGCCGACGGCGTACGGATGCTGGTCGTCCCCGGCTCCGCGCGGGTCGGTCTGCAGGCCGTCTCCGAGGGCCTGGACGTGGTCTTCAAGGAGGCCGGTGCCGAATGGCGGCACGCGGGCTGCTCGATGTGCCTCGGCATGAACCCCGACCAGCTGGCCCCGGGCGAGCGTTCCGCCTCCACCTCGAACCGCAACTTCGAGGGGCGGCAGGGCAAGGGCGGGCGCACCCACCTGGTGTCGCCGCAGGTCGCGGCCGCGACCGCCGTCCTGGGCCACCTGGCCTCCCCGGCCGACCTGTCCGACGTTCGTACGCCCGCTGGAGTCTGATCAGCCATGGAAGCATTCACCACGCACACCGGCCGGGCCGTCCCGCTGCGCCGCTCCAACGTCGACACCGACCAGATCATCCCTGCTCACTGGCTCAAGAAGGTGACCCGGGACGGCTTCGAGGACGGGCTGTTCGAGGCCTGGCGCAAGGACGAGGACTTCATCCTCAACCGCCCCGAGCGGCAGGGCGCCACCGTCCTGGTCGCCGGCCCCGACTTCGGCACCGGCTCCTCCCGTGAGCACGCCGTGTGGGCGCTGCAGAACTACGGCTTCAAGACCGTGATCTCCTCCCGCTTCGCCGACATCTTCCGGGGCAACTCGCTGAAGAACGGCCTGCTCACGGTGGTCCTGGACCAGAAGATCGTGGAGGCGCTCCAGGAGCTCTCGGAGCGCGACCCCGAGGCGGAGATCACCGTCGACCTGGAGAACCGCGAGGTGCGCGCCGAGGGCGTCACCGCCTCCTTCGAGCTGGACGAGAACTCCCGCTGGCGGCTGCTGAACGGGCTGGACGACATCTCCATCACCCTCCAGAACGAGGCCGACATCGCCGCCTACGAGGCCAAGCGGCCGTCGTACAAGCCGCGGACGCTCCAGGTCTGACCGGAGCCCGGTTCGGGCCTGATCACCACATCTGAATACGGCTGGTTTCAGCCATCGCACGACCCCGCCGGTACCCCCGATCGCCACGATTGGGGGTACGGCCATGTCTGCACCCGAACGGACGCTCGCGTTGTCGCAGGTCTTGCCAACTTCCCACGTTAGGCCTGATGTTGTGGGGGTAGGTGAGTGCTGTGTCCGGCGCTCGCGCAAGTGCCCGGAAGGCCATTCGAGGCGGCAGTTGCCCCCTGCGCAGGCGACAACTCGCCCCAGATGGCACAATCTGTGCATGGAACACGACGGCCAACTCCAGCTCTATGCGGCGGTCGCGGACCAACTGAAGGAAGCGCACACAACAGTGCGCGCACTGCAAGTCCCGGAGGGCGTACGGATGGCGCTGACCCGGAAGCTGCTGGTCATTACGGCCGCGGCCAAGCACGACATCGCCGACGCGGCAAGGCGGCTCGAGCGGTTCAACGCCGACCTCGAAGCGGGTCGATTCCCGCAAGAGGAAGGCTGACCGGACCCTGCGAGACGGTCGAGTCCGTTGCGGCACAAGGGTGATTAGCCCGTTTCGTGTTTGATTTGCGGTATATATCTGCCTAACGTGCGAAAAAGCTTGAACACTTTCGTTCTGGCGAGGTCTCCGAAGGGGAAGACGTGAACAAGGCGCAGCTCGTAGAAGCGATTGCCGACAAGATGGGCGGCCGCCAGCAGGCGGCCGACGCTGTCGACCATGTCCTGGACGCCATCGTCCGCGCGGTCGTCGCGGGTGAGCGGGTCTCGGTCACCGGCTTCGGGTCCTTCGAGAAGGTGGACCGCCCCGCCCGTTACGCCCGCAATCCCCAGACGGGCGAGCGGGTTCGGGTCAAGAAGACCTCCGTGCCGCGCTTCCGTGCAGGTCAGGGCTTCAAGGACCTGGTGAGCGGCTCCAAGAAGCTCCCGCGCGGCGGTGAGGTCTCGGTCAAGAAGGCGCCCAAGGGCAGCCTGACCGGCACCGCTTCGGCGACGGTCAAGAAGGCGGCGGCCAAGAAGACCACCGCCAAGAAGGCGACGGGCGGGGCCAGGAAGACCACGGCCGCCGCGAAGAAGACGACGGCGAAGAAGACCACGGGCGCGGCGGCGGCCAAGAAGACCACCGCGGCGGCGAAGAAGACCACCGCCAAGAAGACCACGGCGACCGCGAAGAAGACCGCCGCGCAGAAGGCGCCGGCCAAGAAGGTCACCGCCAAGAAGGCGCCGGCCAAGAAGTCGACCGCGCGGAAGGCCACCGCCAAGAAGACCGCGAGTCGCTAGGCGTCCGCTTTCCGCGGCGCAGTCGGGATACTCACGCGACGGGCCGGATTCCCCCGGGGAGTCCGGCCCGCGGTGTGTTCCAGGGGGCTTTCAGATGGGGGTACCGCCTCAGAGCGTCTGCAAGGTCACGAGGGTGATCCGGAGGTCGTCTCCGGCCCCCTCCGTTTCGATCCGCACCCGCTGTCCGGGTCGCAGCAGCCTCAGGCCGCCCGCCTCGAAGGCCGGGCCGTCGAAGGGGACCGGGGTTCCGTCGTCCAGGAGTACCTGGCCGCTGTGGGTCTCGGGGTCGTACGTGTAAGCGGTCGCCTGCATGGGCGCAGCCTACTGGTCCGGGATCAGCAGGCGGGCCGCCACCGCGGCCGTGCGGGGCCCCATGCCCAGGGCCAGGGCGGTGCGCAGGTCCGCACCGGTGTCCACGTCCTGGCGTACCGAGTCGACGTCGGCGACCCGCAGCTCCACGGCTCCCGAGGCGGCGTGCCGGGCGCGGGAATCCGGGCCGAACGCGGGCGCCAATTCACTGCCGGGCGCCGCCGTCAGCAGAGTCGTGCCGATCGCCGCCGCGTCCGGGAGAAAAGCGCGCGGGAATTCCGCGGCCGAGTCGAGCACCCGGGCCAATTCCAGCGGACGCAACGCGGGCAGATCGGCGTTCAGGGCCGCCACGGGGCTTTCCGGACGCGATGCGCGGACGACGGCCGCCCCGTGCCGGAGGGCGGCGTTCAGGCCGCCTCCCGGCGTGTCGGGGACGATGCGCGCGCCCAGCGCCGAGAGTTCGCGTCCGGCCAGCGGATCGACCGTGACGACCGCCACATCCTTCACGGCCTGGCAGGCCAGGGCCGCCGCCACCGTGTCCAGGGCGAACGCGAGGGCCAGCGACGGGCGCACGCCGTCCGACGCGGTGTCCGCGAGCCTGCTCTTGGCCCGGGCCAGAGGCTTGAGCGGAATGACCAAGGTCCACTGCACCGATGTACCGTCCCTCCCTTGTTGCCTCATTGTCACCCGGGCTCACCGGGTGACCGCGACACCGAGGCGTACGGTGTTCTCGACAGACCGGCGGGCCGGGACCACACTTCTTCCCGATCCCGGACCGGGAGGAAGTCCTAGAGGAAGGTGTCCGCGTGCCCCGCCGGAGAATCGGCTTCTGGTACCGCTTCGCTGCGGTGCTCTGCAAACCGCCGCTGGTGGTTCTGATCAAGCGGGACTGGCGCGGAATGGAGCACATTCCGGCCGAGGGCGGATTTATCACCGCGGTGAACCACAATTCCCACATCGACCCCTTCGCCTACGCCCACTATCAGTACAACAGCGGCCGCGTTCCGCGATTCCTGGCGAAGAGCGGGCTTTTCAAGAAGGGATTCGTCGGTGCCGCCATGCGGGGCACCGGGCAGATCCCCGTCTACCGGGAGTCCACCGACGCGCTCAGCGCCTTCCGGGCCGCGATCGACGCCGTGGAACGTGGCGAGTGCGTCGCCTTCTACCCGGAGGGAACGATCACGCGCGACCCGGACCAGTGGCCCATGACCGGCAAGACCGGTGCCGCCCGCGTCGCCCTGCAGACCAGGTGCCCGGTGATCCCGGTCGCCCAGTGGGGCGCCAACGAACTGCTCCCGCCGTACGCGAAGAAGCTCAACCTGCTGCCCCGCAAGACGCACCACGTCCTCGCCGGTCCGCCGGTCGACCTCACCCGCTTCTACGACAAGGAGATGACCCAGGAGGTCCTCAAGGAGGCGACCGAGGTCATCATGGCGGCCATCACGCGCCAGCTGGAGGAGATCCGCGGCGAGAAGGCCCCCGAGACCCCCTACGATCCTCGCCAGGTGCGGATCGAGCAGCGGCGCCGGACGCGTGCGCAGAGCGGTCTGGAAGAGGAGAGCGGCAAGTGAGCAAGCCTGCCAAGGCGGCGGTCTTCAGCGCGGGTTCGTGGGGTACGGCCTTCGGGATGGTGCTCGCCGACGCCGGGTGCGAGGTCACCCTGTGGGCGCGGCGCGCGGAGGTCGCGGAGGCGATCAACTCCGGCCGTACCAACCCCGACTACCTGCCGGGCGTGGAACTCCCCGAGAACCTCCGGGCCACGACCGACCCCGCCGAGGCGGCCGCCGGCGCCGACTTCACGTTCCTGTCGGTGCCGTCCCAGACCATGCGGGCCAACCTCGCCGAATGGACGCCGCTGCTCGCGCCCGGGACGATTCTCGTGTCCCTGATGAAGGGCGTCGAACTCGGCACCGCCATGCGGATGAGCGAGGTCATCGACGACGTCACCAAGGTCGGCGCGGACCGTATCGCCGTCGTCACCGGGCCCAACCTCGCCCGGGAGATCGCGGCCCGGATGCCGGCCGCCGCCGTGGTCGCCTGCACCGACGAGACGGTGGCCCGGCGCCTCCAGGCGGCCTGCCACACCCCGTACTTCCGGCCGTACACCGAGACCGACGTGGTCGGCTGCGAGCTGGGCGGCGCCGTGAAGAACGTCATCGGCCTCGCCGTGGGCATCGCGGACGGCATGGGGCTCGGCGACAACGCCAAGGGCTCGCTCATCACCCGCGGTCTCGCGGAGACCGCCCGGCTGGGCAGCGCGCTCGGCGCCGACCCGCTGACCTTCTCCGGACTCGCGGGCCTCGGCGACCTGGTGGCCACCTGTTCCTCGCCGCTGTCCCGCAACCACACCTTCGGCACCAACCTCGGCAAGGGCATGACCCTGGAGGAGACCGTCGCGGTCACCCGGCAGACCGCCGAGGGCGTCAAGTCCTGCGAGTCCGTGGCCGATCTGGCCCGCAGGCACGGCGTGGAGATGCCGATCACCGAGACCGTCGTGGACATCGTGCACGAGGGCAAGCCGCCGGTGGTCGCCCTCAAGGAGCTGATGTCGCGCAGCGCGAAGCCCGAGCGACGCTGAGCCACGGCACGCCACGGACGCTGTCTCGGGGCCCTACCACCGGGTACTCTCAACGCGATATGAGCACCGAGAACCTCCCCCAGAGCCCTGAGCAGCCCGCTCGCAAGCCGCGTGTGGCCGTCGTGTTCGGCGGTCGCAGCTCCGAGCACGGGATCTCCACGGTCACCGCAGGCGCCGTACTCGCCGCCATCGACCGGACGAAGTACGACGTCCTGCCGATCGGCATCACCCGGGAAGGCCGCTGGGTGCTCACGGCCGACGAACCGGAACGCATGGCGATCGCCGACCGCCGCACCCCGGAGGTCGGCGACCTCGCCGAGTCCACCGAGGGCGGCGTCGTGCTCCCGGTCGACCCGGCCAGCCGCGAGGTCGTCTACAGCGAGCCCGGCTCGGTGCCCAAGGCGCTCGGCGAGGTCGACGTGGTCTTCCCGGTGCTGCACGGCCCCTACGGCGAGGACGGCACCCTCCAGGGCCTCCTGGAGCTCTCCGGCGTCCCCTACGTCGGCTCGGGCGTGCTCGCCTCGGCCGTCGGCCAGGACAAGGAGTACATGAAGCGGGTGTTCACCTCCTTCGGGCTCAAGGTCGGCCCGTACCTGGTGATCCGCCCCCGCGAGTGGAAGCAGGACGAGTCCGCCGCCCGCAAGCGGATCGTCGACTTCGCCGGCGAGCACGGCTGGCCGCTGTTCGTGAAGCCCGCGCGCGCGGGTTCGTCGATCGGCATCACCAAGGTCGACGACCTGGCGGGCCTGGACGAGGCGATCGCTCAGGCCCAGTCCCACGACCCGAAGATCCTCGTCGAGGCGGCGCTGCGCGGCCGGGAGATCGAGGTCGGCGTCCTGGAGTTCGAGGACGGCCCGCGCGCCTCGGTCCCGGCCGAGATCCCGCCGGCCGCCGCGCACGCGTACTACGACTTCGAGGCCAAGTACCTCGACTCCACCCCCGGTGTCGTCCCGGCCCCGCTGACCGCGCGGGAGACGGCCGAGATCCAGGCGCTCGCGGTGGACGCCTTCGAGGCCGCGTCCTGCGAGGGCCTGGTCCGTGCCGACTTCTTCCTCACCGAGGACGGCGACTTCGTCATCAACGAGATCAACACGATGCCGGGCTTCACCCCGATCTCGATGTACCCGCAGATGTGGCAGGCGACGGGGGTCAGCTACCCCGACCTCGTCGACCGCCTGATCCAGGCGGCCCTGACCCGCTCGACAGGCCTCCGCTAGTAATCGCCCCGAGCCGGAGCGCCCCGAAAGGGGCGCGGGGAACTGCGCGACAAGCCACGCCGCACCCGCACTCGACGTCCCACGGCTCCCCCCACGGCGCCTAGTCGGCGATCCCCTCCGGCACCGCTTCCTTGATGGCCGGCGCCAGGCTCACCAACGGCGCCATGCCATCGCCGGTCCGCTTCGCCGGAATCGTCACCTCGACATACGCCTTCCGCAGCGTCGTGGTGAACCGGAACGACGCGTCGGCCTGCTGCTCCAGCAGCCACCCCACCCCGTTCACCTCCACCCCGTCCGCCTCCGGGTCGGCCATCTTCGCGGGCCGCGGCACACCGCACCGCAGTATGATCGCCGGGTCGCCGCCCCAGCCGGCGGTCAGCGGAGAGGCCGGTTCCGGATCACGCCGGCCCAGCTTGTCAACCTTCGTCGGCAGCACCCGGTCGAGGCGGTCGCAGAGCTTCACGACTGCCGCGCCCGGACGGGGAACCGCCGCCGACGGGGCGTCGTCTGCTGATGAGCAGCCCGCGGTCGCGATCACCGACGCGGCGAGCGCGGACAGACCGAATGGCCGGTGACGGAAGAAGTTCACCGGCCAAGGGTAGACGGGGGCTACAGATGGACCACCGGGCAGGTCAGGGTGCGGGTGATGCCGTCCACCTGCTGGACCTTCGCGACCACCATCCGACCGAGTTCGTCGACCGTCTCGGCCTGCGCGCGCACGATGACGTCGTACGGTCCTGTCACGTCCTCGGCCTGGATCACACCGGGGAGCTTGCTGATCGTCTCGGCGACGGTCGACGCTTTGCCGACCTCCGTCTGGATCAGGATGTACGCCTGTACCACGGAACCTCCAGGGCGGCCACGAGGATCATGTGGGGAAAAGGAACGCCACGGTATCGCGTCGCCGCTCACCGCGGGGAGACCTGCGCGGACAGCGGCTTGCGCGCCAGGGTGCAGGCACGGCAGAAGTTGACGGTCACCTCGACCGTATCCAGGACGACGGTGACGCGCGAGCGGGCACGGCACGGCACAGAAGGGGCGCCAGGGCAATGAAGGGCACTGTTGGTGAGCTCGGGGAGTTCGGGCTCATCAGGGAGCTCACCTCCCGTCTCACCACCACTCCGGCGGTCCGGGTCGGCCCCGGTGACGACGCCGCGGTGGTCGCCGCGCCCGACCGCCGGGTCGTGGCGAGCACCGACATCCTGCTGGAGGGCCGGCACTTCCGCCGCGACTGGTCCACGGCCTACGACGTGGGCCGCAAGGCCGCCGCCCAGAACCTCGCGGACATCGCCGCCATGGGCGCCGTGCCGACCGCGCTGCTGCTCGGCCTGGTCGTCCCCGCCGAACTGCCCGTGACCTGGCCCAGCGAGCTGATGGACGGCATCCGGGACGAGTGCCAGGTGGCCGGCGCCTCGGTGGTCGGCGGGGACGTCGTACGCGGGGACACGATCATGGTGTCCATCACCGCGCTCGGCGACCTGCGCAACCAGGAGCCGGTCACCCGGGGCGGCGCCCAGCCCGGCGACCTGGTGGCCGTCACGGGCTGGCTGGGCTGGTCCGCGGCCGGCTACGCGGTGCTCTCCCGCGGCTTCCGCTCGCCCCGCGCCTTCGTGGAGGCCCACCGCCGCCCCGAGCCGCCCTACCACGCGGGTCCGGCGGCCGCCGGCCTCGGCGCCACCGCCATGTGCGACGTGAGCGACGGGCTGATCGCCGACCTCGGGCACATCGCGGAGGCCAGCAAGGTCCGTATCGACATCCGGTCCGGCGCGATCGACGTCCCCACCCAGATGAACGACATCGGGCAGGCCGTCGGCGTCGACCCCATCCAGTGGGTGCTGACCGGCGGCGAGGACCACGCGATCGTGGCGACCTTCCCGCCGGACGTGAAACTGCCCGCCCGCTGGAAGGTGATCGGCGAGGTCCTCAACCCGTCCGCGCTGCCCCAGGTCACCGTCGACGGGGCGCCCTGGACCAGCAAGGGCGGCTGGGACCACTTCGGGGACATCGAGTCATGACCCTCCCGCGCGTCCTGACGGTCGCGGGCTCCGACTCCGGCGGCGGGGCCGGGATCCAGGCCGACCTGAAGACGATGCTGGCGCTCGGCGTCCACGGCATGAGCGTGGTCACCGCGGTCACCGCGCAGAACTCCGTCGGCGTCCAGGGTGCCTGGGAGCTGCCGGTGGCGGCGGTGCGCGCCCAGTACCGCGCCGTCGTGGACGACATCGGCGTGGACGCGGTGAAGACCGGCATGCTCGCCTCGGCGGAACTGGTCGAGGCGGTGTCCGAGTTGATCGCCGGGACCGGTGTGCCCACGGTCGTGGACCCGGTGGGCGTCTCCAAGCACGGTGACCCCCTGCTCGCCGCCTCCGCGCTGGACTCGGTCCGCACCAAGCTGCTCCCGGTCGCCACCGTGGCCACCCCGAACCTCGACGAGGTGGCGCAACTCACCGGTGTCCGCGTCGAGTCGGAGGCCGGTCTGCGACGGGCCGCGGCCGCCGTGCTGGCGTACGGACCGAAGTGGGTGCTGATCAAGGGCGGGCATCTGCCGGGCGACGCCGTCGACCTGCTCACGGACGGCACGGACGAACATCTGCTGCGCGCCCCCCGGCACGACAACCGGCACACGCACGGCACCGGCTGCACCCTCGCCGCCGCGATCGCCGCCCGGCTCGCGACGGGGCAGTCCGTGCCGGAGGCGGTGGCGGCGGCCAAGGAGTACGTCACCGGGGCGATCGCGGCCGGGTTCGCGCTCGGCGCCGGGATCGGGCCCGTGGACCACGGCTGGGCCCTCAGAAGGGGTACTCCCGCAGCTTGATGCCGGCGCGAAGAACGGGCCGGCGTTCCCGGAGATCTTCCGGCAGCCCTTGGCGAAGTCCCGGATCCGCGTCTTGAGGGCGGCCGGGACCTTCCAGCCCATCCCGGCGAACCGGTGCGGCGCGGTCCGGGTCGCCGTCGTAGTCGGCGATGACGGCCGCGCGGCCGGGCGTGCCCTTCTCGAAGGTGACATGATCCGCGCCAGGTCACCGCTGTCGAGGGGGCCCAGGATGCCGAAACGCAAGGGGACAGCTGGTCAGGACGCGGTCGGCCGGATCCGGGATGCGCGGGCACGGCAAAAAGCCGGCCCACCTTCCGGTGGACCGGCTCTGTGCAGCGAACCAGCGGTGGCCGCGCGCTCAGCGACAGTGCGTCAGCGCGAGACCTTGCCGGCCTTGATGCACGAGGTGCAGGCGTTCACGCGCTTCGGCGTCCCGCCGACCACGGTACGCACACGCTGGATGTTGGGGTTCCAGCGACGGGACGTACGGCGGTGCGAAAACGAGATGTTGTTGCCGAAGCCCGGCCCCTTGCCGCAGACGTCGCAGTTGGCAGCCACGGGTCACTCCAAAGACTTCAGATGCACTTACGGTTGAATCCCGGCGTGCCGGGATCGAGATCGATGGATCTGAGATCTTGATTGGCGTTGCCAGGGGAATGGCCCGATCGGATCGGGCAACCGGAGCAGCATACAACGGCTGCGACGGTTAGACGAAACTAGCATGGCAGCTCAGGGGCTCGCTCCGGGCCCTCTTCCGGCGGCCGGCCCCGCGGGGTCTACGCTGCGTCCACGTCCGGCCGGCTCAAGGAGGCGCAGGTGGCGCAGGTGCCGCAGACATTCTTCGATGCTCTGGCGGTACGCGCCTGGTGCGGTCACGCGCTCGGGGCGCTCGGCCGGGCGCGCGAGGAGATCGACGCGATCAACGTCTACCCGGTGGCCGACGGCGACACCGGCACCAACCTGTACCTGACGGTCGAGTCGGCCACCGGCGCGGTGGAGGCCGTCTTCGCCGGCTACGAGCTGGGCGAGGAGGTCCCGACCCTGGCGGACGCCGCCCACGCGATGGCCCACGGGGCCCTCATAGGCGCGCGCGGCAACTCCGGCACGATCCTGGCGCAGCTGCTGCGCGGCATGGCCCAGGTGCTCACCGAGGGTGACGCGACTCACATCGACGGCGAGGGGCTCCGGCTCGCCCTGCGGCACGCCGCCGACTCCGCCCGGCAGGCCGTCGCCCATCCCGTGGAGGGCACGGTGCTGTCGGTCGCGGCCGCCGCCGCGGCCGCCGCCGACGGGGCCGGGGGCGACTGCGGGACGGTCGCGCGGGCCGCCTACGAGGGCGCGTGCAAGGCGCTCGCGGCGACCCCGGGACAACTGGCCGTCCTGGAGCGTGCCGGGGTGGTGGACGCCGGCGGGCGGGGCCTGGTCGCGGTCCTGGGGGCGCTGGTGGAGGCGTTCACGGGGGAGACCCCGGCACCTTTCGACGGGCGGGCGCCCGGGACGGGTCAGGTCCACGCGCGCGTCGACCCCGTCTCCGACGTGAGGGCCGGCACCTGCGCCGAGGCCGCCGCCGGACCCGCCTTCGAGGTCGTCTACCTGCTGGAGGCCGAGGAGGCCGCCGTGGACCGGCTGCGGACCCGGCTCGACGCCCTCGGCGACTCCCTGGTGGTGGTCGGCGGCGACGGCCTGTGGCACGTCCATGTGCACGTCGACGACGCCGGTGCCGCCGTGGAGGCGGGCGTCGAGGCGGGACGGCCGCACCGGATCAGGATCACCCACTTCGCCGCCGGGGACGCGCACGCCGGCGGGGAGCGGACGCCGCGCGAGCGGGTGCAGCGGGCCGTGGTCGCCGTCGTACCGGGGGAGGGGCTGGCCGCGCTGTACGGCGAGGCCGGTGCCACCGTCGTCCTCGCGCGGCCCGGGGAGCCGCCCGCCAGCGGGGAGCTGGTGGACGCCGTTCGGCGGGCCCACGCGCGTGAGGTCGTGCTGCTGCCCAACGACAGCGACCTGCGGCACACCGCCGCCGCGGCGGCCGAGCAGGCCCGCGCGGAGGGCATCCGGGTCGCCCTCATCCCGACCCGCTCGGCGGTCCAGGGCCTCGCCGCGCTCGCGGTGCACCAGCCGGACCGCCGCTTCGACGAGGACGTCGTCCAGATGACCTCGGCCGCCGGCGCCACCAGGTACGCCGAGGTCGTGGTCGCCGAGCGCCAGTCCTGGACGATGGCCGGCATCTGCCAGGCCGGGGACGTGCTGGGGCTCGTCGACGGCGACGTGGCGGTGATCGGCTCGGACGTCACGGCCACCGCCGAGACCGTCCTGGACCGCATGCTCCAGGCCGGCGGCGAACTGGTCACCCTCGTCCTCGGCGACCAGGCGCCCGAGGGCGTCGCCGACCGCCTGCGGGCGCGCGTGCGCGAGGCGTACCTCGCGGTCGACACGGTGGTCTACGACGGCGGCCGGCAGGGGGCCCCGCTCCTCATCGGCGTCGAGTGAGCCCCGGCCCCCCTCACTGCTCCGTGGGCTCCAGCAGCTGCCGGGCCTCCGCCTGCCGGGCCCGGACCGTCTCGTCGGCCGGGTCGGCGCCCTCGTAGGCGGCCAGCACCGCACGCGCGCGTGCCGCCGCGTCCGCCGGCCGGCCAAGGTCCGCCTCCAGCCAGCCCGCGGCGAGTTCCGCACCGGTACGGCTGTGCAGCGCGTCCGCGCCGAGCCCGCCGAACACCGATATGGCCGCCGCCATCTCCGCGAGCGCCGCCTCGAACGCCTCCTGGATCGCCGCGTCCTCGGCGTCCTCGGGCGCGGAACGGGCCAGCAGGTCGCCGAACTGCCGGTGTGTCTGGCCCAGTTCACCCGCCAGCCGGTCCGCCGCGGCAGGGTCGTCGGCGGATTCCAGCGCCTGCCGGCACTCCCGCACCGCGTCCGCCATCAGCTGCCGCGCGCCCGCCGGGCCCGCCTCCGTGCGCAACGCCAGCCAGGCGCGGGCGCGCAGCGAGCGGACCAGGAAGTGCACGTTGCCCATCGCCCGCCACAGCTCGCCCGCACGCCGGTAGGCCTGGTCGGCCTCGGCCGGCAGGCCCGCGTGGCCGAGCGACTCGGCGGCCAGGTGGGCGAGCGTGGCGTGGTCGTGCTGCTCGGGCCAGTGCCGGGCGATCTCGGCCGCCTGGAGCCGCCGTTCGGCGGCCTCGCGGTGCTCGCCCAGCTCGCTCAGGCAGTCCCCGAGCCACCACTGCGTCTGGACCACCGCGCCGTCCCCGTGCGTCTCGGCCCGCAGGTCCGCCAGTGCCGACTCCAGCACCTCGGCGGCCTCCGCGAACCGCCCCTGCCGCAGCAGGAAGCCGCCCAGCTGGTGCCGGGCCCAGGCACCCAGCGTGCCGCTCTCCCCGGCCTCGTCGGCCCAGTGCGCGGCCTGCAGGGCGTGGTCGGCGGCCTCCTCCGCCGCACCCCGCCCGCCGACCACCTCGGCGAGCTGGAGGTGCAGCTGCGCCCGCCCGACCGGCTCCACGTAGGGCCCGCCGTGCTCCAGGGCCGAGCGCAGCGCCCGCTCCGCCTCGGCCGGGTCGCCCTGCTCATGGGCGAGCGCGGCCACCCGCACCTCGTACTCGACCGCGAACCACGGCAGCCCGGCGCCCGCGAACTGCGCCGACGCCTGCCGGAACAGCTCGGCCGCCCGCTCCCCGTCCCCGGCGTGCTCGGCGAGTTCGGCGAGCATCGCCCGCCCCTCGGCCGCCCGGGACACCAGCCGTACGTCGGCGCCGCCGCGTCCGCCGACCAGCGCCAGCAGCTCCCGTACCGCCCGCTCGGCCGCCGCGGAGCCCGTCGACCGCTCGTGCACCTGCCGCATCAGGATCCGCGCCCGGCTCATCAGCACCGACGCCGTCTGCCGTACCCCCGTCGCGTCCTGCGCGTACAGCGCGAGGATCCGGTCGTACGGCTCGTCGATCCCGGCCAGCGCCTCGTCCAGCTCCCCGGACAGGGCCCGTACGTACGCGGCACGCGCGCGTGCCGCGATCGCCTCGCCCTCGTCGCCCGCCTCCGCGTACAGCTCGGCCGCCCGCTCGAACAGGGCGACGCCCTCCGGGCCGCGCCCCATCGCCGTGTGGTCGGTGATCTCGGCGCGGACGTACGTGTCCACCTCGGTCTCCTCGGCGGCCCGCGCGACCGCCGCCCACGCCTCCAGGGCGTGCGGCTGGAGCGTGTCCGACAGCCGGCGTGCCTCGGCCAGCAGCGCCGGCAGCCCCGGCGGGGTCACCGGGGCCGCCGGGGCCACCGGGACGGCCGGTGCCACCGCCCCGGCGGGCGCCGTGCGGACCGCCCGCACCCCCAGCGGCAGCCGGTCCGCCAACGGCCGCTGCGCCATCCGCTCACGCAACCGGTCGCCCACGGAGGAGGTGCCGTTGCGGGCGTCGAACCGCGCGGCCAGCTCCAGCGCCTCCCCGCGCGCGTGCGCGGCGAGTTCCCCGGCGGTCCAGGCGCGCCCGGCGGGCCCCGGCACCCGCTGCCCCTCGAGGCCCAGCTCGGTCAGCCGGTCCATCAGCAGCGCCACCACCGCCAGGAAGTCCATCCGGCTGCGCGGCTGACCGGTGTCCGTGAAGTAGGCGGGACGTTCCGCCAGCAGCTCCAGACCGCGCGCCTCGTTGCCGGTCAGCGCGCAGAACTCCACATGGTCGGCGTAGGCGCCCCGCATGCTCTCCATGGGGCGCACCAGCCGGAACCCGCGCAGGTGGTGGGCGCGGGCCTCGTCGAACCTGCCCAGCCGCAGCAGCGGGAGCAGCGAGGAGGCGAGCACGGTGTGCGGCTCGTGGGCGCAGCTGTACTCGCCCTCCAGGACCGGGCGCCACAGCTCCATGGCCTCCTCGTCCCGGCCGCTGCGCAGCTGCCAGGCGCCCTGCCCGTGCAGCTCGCAGGCATGGCAGTCGGCCATCCGGTCCCGGTCCGCCGCCAGCCAGGCGGCGTACGCCCGCTCGGCGCGCGGGAGGTCACCGATGTGTCCGGCGACGCTGAACTCCGCACTGCGCACCGCCCGTTCCGAGTGCCCGGCGATCCGGTAGCGGTGCTCCATCTCGCCCAGCCACTTCTCGATCGAGGCGAGCGGGACGTGCGGCTGGTCGAGCATGCCGGCCGTCATCCACTTGAAGACCCAGTGCAGCGAATGCGTCTCGTACTCGTCGAAGTCCCCGGGCCGCTCGTCCCACATCCGCAGCAGCCGCGCGAACGGGACGAACATCTTGTCCTTCTCGGAGCTGTAGTTGTAGACCTTCAGCTGGTGCCCGAGCGCCTCGATCACGGCGAGCGGGATGTTCAGCCTCTCCGCCTCCGCCAGCAGCTGCTCCGCGCGCGCGTTGCGGGCGGGCCCCTCCGGCTCCTCGGAGTTCTCCGCCATCGCCCGGCGCAGCGAGTCGAAGTCGGTGATCCCGGCGATGTCGCCCATCAGCGGTCGCCCTCCCCGTGAGTGGCCCATTCCAGGAGGCCGATGAACGAGCGGTTGATCAACGCCGAGTCGGCCGGCCGCAGCGGACGCTGGGCCATCAGCAGCGCCTGGCCGTAGAGCGACTCGGTCGCGGTGCCGATCAGCTCCGGGTCCTTCAGCGAACTGATCCGCCGGATCAGCGGGTTGAGGTGGTTCAGCACCAGACGGGCGCGGGGCGCGCTGCCGCGCAGCGAACCCAGGATGCCCGCCCACAGGTCGTCGGCCTGCTCCTCGGCGTCGGCGCGGGCCTGCTCGTGGCGGGCGGCGCGGTCGTCGAGGTGCAGGGCGGGCACCGACAGCGGGTGGAAGGCGCGCAGCACGATGTCGCACTGCATCGGGTCGAGCTTGGCCCGCGCCACCGCCAGGAACCCGGCGAGCGCCAGTTCCTCCGCCGGTTCCACCGCGTCCAGGTGCGCCGTCACGGTGTCCGCGTCCAGCTCGGCGACCACGGTCCCGGGACGCACCGAGGGAAGCGCCTCCACCAGCTCGCTGTCGTACGTGTAACCGCCGTTGACCACCCCCACGCCCTGCGCGGAGGCGATCGGCGCGACCTGCCGGTACTCCTCGACCGTCCGCGTGAAGTGCACCACCGGGTGCCGCTGCGCGAACTCCTCCAGGGACAGCTGCCCGTCGGTGGTCTCGAAGGGCAGCCACGGCAGCATCGTGCGCAGCATCTCCGGGTCGTGCCGGGCCAGCGACTTCACACCCAGGTGGTGGACGGACAGGAAGGCGGACAGCCGCCCCGGATCGCCGGCCGCGAGACCGGTCAGCCAGGACCGGATCCGCTCGCCGAGCGCCTCCCGCACGGCGGCCAGCGTCTCGTCCTCGTACAGCGACTCGCGCGAGGCGGTGGGCCGCAGACTGTCCGTGTCCAGGACGCAGCGCACGAAGAACGCCCAGTCCGGCAGCAGCTGTTCGGCCCGCTCGGTGAGCAGCATGCCCTTCAGGTGCACCCGGTGCGTGGCCCGCTGGGCGGGGCTCACCGCCGACGGCAGCACGTAGGCCACGCCCCGGATCCCGGCCAGCGGCACGTCCAGCGCGATCGAGTCCAGCGGAGTGAACCCGAACAGCTCGTGGCAGTGCCGGGCCAGCGCCACCCGGCGGGTCGCGGGGGAGGGGTACGGCCGGTCCCAGGGCGCGGGCAGGTCGGTGACCGCCTCCTCGCCCACCCGGACGTCGTAGGGCAGCAGCGAGCCGAAGTCCCGCGCCAGCTGGAGCACCCGCCGCTCGGCCAGCCACTCCGCCGCGCCCGCCCGCGCCACCAGGTGCACGGTGGTGCCGGGCTCCGGCCGTGCCTCGGGCGGCAGCGTCCGCACGGTGTACGACCCGTCCTCGCGCGCCGTCCACTCCACGGGCGGCGCGTCCGGTGTACGGGCACTGCGGCTGACCACCCGGATCCGCTCGGCGACCACGAAACAGGCGAGCAGGCCGATGCCGAACTGGCCCAGGAAGTCGGAGCGGGCCTCCTGCAGCCCGTCGCTCCGCTTGGAGCTGCGCCCGATGGTCGCCAGCAGGCTGTGCACGTCCGACTCGGTGAGCCCGACGCCGCTGTCCTCCACCCGAAGGGCACTGCCGTCGGCGTACAGCCGCACCCGTGCCGGGGCGTCGGGCTGCTCGGCCCGTCTGGCGGTGATCGCGTCCACCGCGTTCTGCAGCAGCTCGCGCAGGTAGACCTTGGGGCTGGAGTACAGGTGATGGGAGAGCAGGTCCACCAGACCACGCAGGTCGACCTGGAACGTATGAGGTGACTGTGATGCCTGGGATGACTGTGAGGTCTGGGAATCCATCGTCGCTGCGCCGGAGGGGGGAAGACGCGGTCGGCGCGGGGTCGGGCGGTCCCTGATGGGGCGGTGACCGCGGAAGGATGGCCGGAGCGCGCCATCCTATGTCTCGAAACGACCGGCTGACCAGGAGTTTCCCGAACCGTATCCGGCGTTGTCAGTGGCGTGGTGTGCAATGGATCTCGTGCCCGCACTGGAAGAACCCCTGAAACAACCGCTGAAGTCAGTGCTCGGCCCCGCCACCGCGAAGGTGATGGCCGAGCACCTCGGCCTGCACACCGTCGGCGACCTGCTGCACCACTACCCCCGCAGATACGAGGAGCGCGGCCAGCTCACCCACCTCGCCGACCTGCCCATGGACGAGCACGTGACGGTGGTCGCCATGGTCGCCGACGCCCGGCTGCACTCGTTCGCCTCCGCCAAGGCGCCCCGCGGCAAGGGCCAGCGCCTGGAGGTCACGATCACCGACGGCAGCGGCCGGCTCCAACTGGTCTTCTTCGGCAACGGCGTGCACAAACCCCACAAGGAACTCCTGCCGGGCACCCGCGCGATGTTCGCCGGCAAGGTCTCGGTCTTCAACCGTCGGCTCCAACTGGCCCACCCGGCCTACGAGCTGCTGCGCGGCGACGACCCGGACGAGTCCGTGGAGACCTGGGCGGGCGCCCTGATCCCGCTCTACCCCGCCACCGCCAAACTGGAGTCCTGGAAGATCGGCAAGGCGGTCCAGACGGTCCTGCCCAGCGCCCAGGAGGCCCTGGACCCGCTGCCGCCGTCCCTTCGCGAGGGCCGCGGTCTGGTCCCCCTTCCCGAGGCCCTGCTCAAGATCCACCGTCCGGGCACCAAGGCGGACGTCGCCCAGGCCCGCGACCGCCTCAAATGGGACGAGGCCTTCGTCCTCCAGGTGGCCCTGGCCCGCCGCCGCCACACCGACGCCCAGCTCCCGGCGGTGGCCCGCAGGCCGTCCCCCGACGGCCTCCTCACGGCCTTCGACGACCGCCTCCCCTTCACGCTCACGGACGGCCAGCGGAAGGTCTCCCGGGAGATCTTCGACGACCTGGCCACGGAGCACCCGATGCACCGGCTGCTGCAGGGCGAGGTGGGCTCGGGCAAGACCCTGGTGGCGCTCCGCGCGATGCTCGCGGTCGTCGACGCGGGCGGCCAGGCCGCCATGCTCGCGCCCACCGAGGTCCTGGCCCAGCAGCACCACCGCTCGGTCACCGAGATGATGGGCGAGCTGGCCGAGGGCGGCATGCTGGGCGGCGCGGACCACGCCACCAAGGTCGTCCTCCTCACCGGCTCGATGGGCACGGCGGCCCGCCGGCAGGCGATGCTGGACCTCGTCACGGGCGAGGCGGGCATCGTGATCGGCACGCACGCGCTGATCGAGGACAAGGTCCAGTTCCACGACCTCGGCCTGGTCGTGGTCGACGAACAGCACCGCTTCGGCGTCGAGCAGCGCGACGCCCTGCGCGGCAAGGGCAAGCAGCCGCCCCACCTGCTCGTCATGACCGCGACCCCCATTCCCCGCACGGTCGCGATGACGGTCTTCGGCGACCTGGAGACCTCGGTCCTCGACCAACTCCCGGCCGGCCGCTCCCCGATCGCCTCCCACGTGGTCCCCGCCGCCGACAAGCCCCACTTCCTGGCCCGCGCCTGGGAACGGGTCAGGGAGGAGGTCGGCAACGGCCACCAGGCGTACGTCGTCTGCCCCCGCATCGGCGACGACATCGACGAGGCCGCCCCCGGGAAGGCGAAGAAGTCCGCCGAGGACGAGGCGGAGAAACGCCCGCCGCTGGCCGTCCTGGAGGTGGCCGACCAGCTGGCCAAGGGCCCGCTGCACGGCCTGAGGGTGGAGGTCCTGCACGGCCGCATGCACCCCGACGACAAGGACGCCGTGATGCGCCGCTTCGCGGCGGGCGAGACCGACGTCCTGGTCGCCACCACGGTCATCGAGGTCGGCGTGAACGTCCCCAACGCCACCGCCATGGTGATCATGGACGCCGACCGCTTCGGCGTCTCCCAGCTCCACCAGCTGCGCGGCCGCGTCGGCCGCGGCTCCGCCCCCGGCCTCTGCCTCCTGGTCACGGAGATGCCCGAGGCGAGCCCGGCCCGCCAGCGCCTCACGGCGGTCGCCGCCACCCTGGACGGCTTCGAGCTGTCGCGGATCGACCTGGAACAGCGCAGGGAGGGCGACGTCCTGGGCCAGGCCCAGTCGGGCGCCCGCTCCAGCCTCCGCGTCCTGGCGGTCATCGAGGACGAGGAGATCATCGCGCAGGCACGGGAGGAGGCGACGGCCCTGGTGGCCCGAGACCCGGAGCTGACCGGCCTGCCCGGTCTACGAACGGCCTTGGACGCCCTCTTGGACGAGGAGAGAGAGCAGTACCTGGAAAAGGGCTGATGGACAACGCCCCTGAAAGGGGCGCGGGGAACTGCGCGACCAGCCCCCACGCACCCGCAGCCGCTGTCGCACACCAGGCACCCACCCCCATGGGCCTGCCAGACTGATCCGTAAAGCCGCCCTCGAAGAAGGACCCCCCATGACCCGCGTGATCGCCGGCCAGGCAGGCGGACGGCGCCTCTCCGTGCCGCCCGGCACCGGCACCCGCCCCACCTCCGACCGCGCACGCGAGGGCCTCTTCTCCACCTGGCAGTCCCTGCTCGGCGGTCCCCTGGACGGGGAACGCGTCCTCGACCTCTACGCGGGTTCGGGCGCCGTAGGACTGGAGGCGCTCTCCCGGGGCGCCGGCCACGCCCTCCTCGTGGAGGCCGACGCGAGAGCCGCCCGGGTGGTACGAGAAAACGTAAAGAATCTGGGCCTGCCCGGCGCCGAGGTCAGGGCGGGCAAAGCGGAGCAGATCATCCAGCACCCGGCTCCCGCGCAGCCGTACGACATCGTCTTCCTCGACCCCCCGTACGCCGTCACCGACGACGATCTTCGGGAGATTCTCCTCACACTCCACTCGGAGGGCTGGCTCGCGCCCGACGCCCTCGTCACCGTGGAGCGCAGCACCAGAGGCGGCACATTCGGCTGGCCGGACGGCTTCGAGGCCCTGAGGTCCCGTCGCTACGGCGAGGGAACGTTTTGGTACGGTCGCGCCGCCTCTACGTGCGAAGACGCACGATGACCGGACCGGAGAGCGAGGGATCACTAGTGCGCCGCGCCGTCTGTCCCGGGTCGTTCGACCCGATCACCAACGGACACCTCGACATCATTGCCCGTGCGTCCCGCCTCTACGACGAGGTCTACGTCGCGGTGATGATCAACAAGTCCAAGAAGGGCCTGTTCGGGGTCGACGAGCGGATCGACCTGATCCGCACGGTCACCGCCGACTACGGGAACGTCCGGGTCGAGGCCTTCCACGGCCTCCTCGTCGACTTCTGCAAGCAGCGCGAGATCCCCGCCATCGTCAAGGGCCTGCGCGCGGTCAGCGACTTCGACTACGAACTCCAGATGGCCCAGATGAACAACGGCCTGTCGGGCGTCGAGACCCTCTTCGTGCCCACCAACCCCACCTACAGCTTCCTGTCCTCCTCGCTGGTCAAGGAGGTCGCCCAGTGGGGCGGCGACGTCTCGCACCTGGTCCCGCCGGCCGTTCTCGAAGCCCTCAACAAGCGTCTCGACAGGGACTGATGGGGCTACAGTCGTCCCGTCCGTCTCCAACCCAGCTGTAGAGAGTGGCGAGCACAGGTGGACGTGCAGAAGAAGCTCGACGAGATCGTGGCCTCGGTCTCGGGTGCCCGGTCCATGCCCATGTCGGCGTCGTGCGTGGTCAACCGCGCCGAACTGCTCGCGATGCTGGAAGAGCTGCGCCAGGCGCTGCCCGGCTCCCTCGCGCAGGCCCAGGAGCTGATCGGCGACCGTGACCAGATGGTCGAGCAGGCCCGGATCGAGGCCGAGCGGATCATCGAGACCGCGCACGCCGAGCGCGGTTCGCTGATCGCCGACACCGAGGTGGCCCGCCGCTCCCAGGCCGAGGCCGACCGGATCCTCGCCGAGGCCCGCCAGGAGGCCGAGGAGGTCCGCGCCGAGGCCGACGACTACGTCGACTCCAAGCTCGCCAACTTCGAGGTCGTCCTGACCAAGACCCTCGGCTCGGTCGGCCGCGGCCGGGAGAAGCTGCTCGGCACCGGACCCGGCCTCGACGAGCAGGGCTACGAGGACGAGGACGCCCCCGAGCGCAGTCACGACCCCGAGACCCTGCGCCGGGACGCCGACGCCTACGTCGACAGCAAGCTGGGCGCCTTCGAGGCGGTCCTCGCCAAGACGCTGGAGGCGGTCGGCAAGGGCCGCGCCAAGCTGCACGGCCGGATCGCCACCGACGCCCTGGGCGCCCTGGCCGACGACAACACGACCTTCCAGCACTCCAGCGACGCGGACTACCTCGCCGACCTGGCGGCCCTCGCCGACCAGGACGCGCAGACGGCGAAGGCGGCCCAGGCCGAGCAGTCCGGCGCCGCCCCGCAGCAGCCGTCGTACGACCAGCAGCCGGTGGCGCAGGACCCGTACGGCTACCCGCAGCAGCAGCCCGCCTACGCCCAGCAGGACGCGTACGGCTACCAGCAGGACCCCTACGGCTACCAGCAGGCCGACCCCTACGCCGCCGCCTACCAGGGCTACGACACCGGCCAGCAGCCCGTCTACGATCCCCAGCAGCAGCAGCAGCAGCAGCAGCAGCCGGCCGACCAGCACCAGGCGCACCAGGCGTACGCCCTCGACGAGACCAGCCTCTTCGACACCGGCATGATCACGCCGGACCAGCTGCGGGCCTACGAGCAGGGGCGGGGCCTGTAGGAGACGGCCGGATTGGGCCGACAGCGAAAGGTCCAGTATCCTGGCTCTTCGGTCGCGTCTACGTCCGCGATCAACGCTGCCCGGAGTCTTCTCCGGACGGCCTCCCCGGAACTCGAAGATCGAAAGCAGGAATGGCTCCTCACGCGCGCCTCGACCACCGCAACCCGTTCGTGTTCGACACACACGAGCTGGGTCGGCGTCCCGGTGCGCTGCAGCGCCTGACCCGCACGGTCGACGCTCCCGAGGACTTCGGGATCAAGGGGGTCATCGGAGTGCCGCAGGGCGCCCCGGTGGAACTCGAACTCCGGCTCGAGTCGGTCATGGAAGGTGTGCTCGTCACAGGCACCGCCCGTGCACAGGCCGAGGGGGAGTGCGTAAGGTGTCTGGAGCCGGTCGAGCAGGAGCTCGAAGCGGACTTCCAGGAACTGTTCTCGTACCCTGACGCCGACGACCGGGGCCGTGTGATCGCGGAACCGGGCGACGACGCCGAGGACGACGAGGACAGGTTCTTCATCGAGGACGGCCTGTTCGACCTCGAACCCGTGCTGCGTGATGCGGTGGTGCTCGCACTGCCGATGCAGCCGGTGTGCCAGGACGACTGCCTGGGCCTGTGCTCCGAGTGCGGAGCCCGGCTCACGGACGACCCGGACCACCACCATGACGCCGTCGACATCCGTTGGGCGGCTTTGCAGGGACTCGCCGGTTCCATGAAGGACGGCGAGAAGGACGAGATGAGCGGCGCTGACGCGGAAGCGGGCGTCGACGAGAAGCAGGAGAAGTAGCCGTGGCTGTTCCGAAGCGGAAGATGTCGCGCAGCAACACGCGCCACCGCCGGTCGCAGTGGAAGGCTGCGGTCCCCACCCTGGTTGCGTGCGAGCGCTGCCACGAGCCCAAGCAGCAGCACATCGCGTGCCCGTCGTGCGGCACCTACAACAAGCGCCAGGTCCTCGAAGTCTGAGCGGCCAGGTGAGAGGCACTGTGTCCAGTCCCAAGAAGGGCGAAGAGCCCAAGGCGGACCCGTCCGCCAAGAAGAAAGCGGACAGCACGGCCTCGTCCCACACGCTTCTGGAAGGGCGGCTCGGCTACAAGCTCGAGTCCGCCCTTCTGGTGCGTGCACTGACCCACCGTTCCTACGCGTACGAGAACGGCGGCCTGCCGACGAACGAGCGGCTGGAGTTCCTCGGTGACTCCGTCCTCGGTCTCGTCGTCACGGACACGCTGTACAACACCCACCCCGACCTGCCCGAGGGCCAGCTGGCCAAGCTCCGGGCCGCGGTGGTGAACTCGCGTGCGCTCGCGGAGGTGGGCCGCGGTCTCGACCTGGGCTCCTTCATCCGGCTCGGCCGCGGTGAAGAGGGCACGGGCGGCCGGGACAAGGCGTCCATCCTCGCCGACACCCTGGAAGCGGTGATCGGCGCGGTCTATCTCGACCAGGGCCTCGACTCGGCGTCCGAGCTGGTGCACCGGCTCTTCGACCCGCTGATCGAGAAGTCCTCGAACCTCGGAGCCGGCCTGGACTGGAAGACCAGTCTCCAGGAGCTCACCGCGACGGAGGGCCTCGGCGTGCCCGAGTACCTGGTCACGGAGACCGGCCCCGACCACGAGAAGACCTTCACTGCTGCCGCCCGCGTCGGAGGCGTCTCGTACGGCACCGGCACCGGCCGCAGCAAGAAGGAGGCGGAGCAGCAGGCCGCCGAGTCCGCCTGGCGCGCGATCCGCGCCGCGGCGGACGAGCGCGCCAAGGCCGCGGCGGCCGAGCAGGCCGCCAGGGCCGAGGCCGAGGAGGACGACGGTCCGTCGTCCGCCGCCTCCGCCTGACGAACAGCACAGTCCGAGCGCCCGCCCCGGCACCAGAGGGGGCGGGCGCTCGGAGTCTTCCACGGTCCTGCAACGGGAGCCCCGATGCCCGAACTGCCCGAGGTCGAGGTCGTACGGCGCGGCCTGGAACGGTGGGTCGCCCACCGGGTCGTAGCCGAGGCCGAGGTCCTGCACCCGCGTGCCGTACGACGGCACCTCGCTGGTGCCGACGACTTCACGCACCGGCTGAAGGGGCACCGCGTCGGCACCCCGAGCCGGCGCGGCAAGTACCTGTGGCTGCCCCTGGAGGACACGAACCAGTCGGTCCTCGCGCACCTCGGCATGAGCGGTCAGCTGCTGGTGCAGCAGCACGAGGCACCGGACGAGAAACACCTCAGGATCCGCGTCAGATTCGCCGACGGCCTCGGTACCGAACTCCGCTTCGTCGACCAACGCACCTTCGGCGGCCTGTCGTTGCACGACAACACCCTCGACGGGCTGCCCGACGTCATCGCGCACATCGCCCGCGACCCCCTCGACCCGCTGTTCGACGACGAGGCCTTCCACCAGGCGCTGCGCCGGAAGCGGTCCACCATCAAACGGGCCCTGCTGGACCAGTCGTTGATCAGCGGAGTCGGCAACATCTACGCGGACGAGGCGCTTTGGCGCGCCCGTCTGCACTACGAACGCCCGACCGCCGGCTTCACCCGCCCCCGCACCGCCGAACTCCTCGGCCACGTCCGGGACGTGATGAACGCGGCCCTCGCGGTCGGCGGCACCAGCTTCGACAGCCTCTACGTCAACGTGAACGGTGAGTCGGGGTACTTCGACCGTTCGCTGGACGCCTACGGCAGGGAGGGGCTGCCCTGCCGGCGGTGCGGCACGCCGATGCGCAGGCGGCCCTGGATGAACCGGTCCAGCTACTTCTGCCCGACGTGTCAGCGGGCGCCGCGCGTCTCGTCGTAGCGCTCGCGGGCGGCCAGCACCTCGTCCATCCGGCTCTCCACGAAGTGCACGACGGAGAGCAGGCGTTCGGCGACCTCGCGGCCGAGCGGGGTGAGTTCGTAGTCGACGCGCGGCGGGTTGGTCGGCTGGGCCTCGCGGTGCACCAGGCCGTCGCGCTCCAGGGCCTGGAGCGTCTGGGAGAGCATCTTCTCGCTGACGCCGTCGACCCGGCGGCGCAGTTCGTTGAACCGGAACGATCCCTCGTGCAGCGCGCTGAGCGTGAGCGCACCCCAGCGGCCCATGGCGTGTTCGAGGGTGGTGCGCGAGGGGCAGGCCCGAGCGAAGACGTCGTACGGAGCGGGCGTCTCCTCGGCGCGGTCCTGGGTGATGGTCATGGACCAAGGGTACGGGAGCACAGCGCTAACCGGCAGGGTGCGCTAACCAGGGGTTAGCGCACCCTGCCGGTCAGTACCCGAAGTCCTGCGTCCACCACGGGCCGCCCGCACCGAAGTGCACGCCGACCCCGAGGGTCTTGAAGTCGCAGTTCAGGATGTTGGCCCGGTGGCCCTCGCTGTTCATCCAGGCGTCCATGACGTCCTGGGCGGTGGCCTGGCCGCGGGCTATGTTCTCGCCGCCGAGGTTGGATATGCCGGCCGCCGCCGCCCGGTCCCACGGCGTCTTGCCGTCCGGGTCGGTGTGGTCGAAGAAGTTC
Organism: Streptomyces sp. NPDC021562; assembly: GCF_040640875.1. Taxonomy (NCBI): domain Bacteria; kingdom Bacillati; phylum Actinomycetota; class Actinomycetes; order Kitasatosporales; family Streptomycetaceae; genus Streptomyces; species Streptomyces sp. NPDC021562. The sequence continues at coordinate 157,801 of NZ_JBFACN010000008.1, read as the reverse complement.
CGGGCGGCCATGTCCGCGCTGAAGGACTCGGCCAGGCCGGTCAGCGACGAGTTCGCGGACAGGGGGCTGCAGCCGACCTTGGTCCGCTCCTCGTTCACCAGCTTCAGCACCTCGGCCTCGGCGGCGGCCGCCTCGGAGACGGTGATCGGCGCGGCGGTCCTCACCGGCGTCTTGCTCGCCGTCCTGGACGGGGTGGCCGCCGGCTTCCTCGTGGACGGCGTGGCGCTGGGCGTCGGTGTGCCGGTCGCCGTCCTCGTCGGGGTGGGCGACGCGGCGGCGGACTTCGAGGGGGACGGCGACGCCGACGCCGAGGCCGACGAGGACGCGGGCGAGGACGTGGTCGGCGTGGTGGAGCGCTGGGTGCCCCGGCCGGTCGAGGAGCCGGTGCCGCGGCTCTCCGCGCTGCCGGAGGTGCCGCCCTGCTCGGTGGCCGTGTTGCTGGGCGCGCCGTCCGCCTGCACCCGGTCGCCGCCCGTGGTGCTGCTGGTGCCGCCGAGCTTGTAGTTCTCCAGGCCGGGCACCACACCGGTGGCGACCGCGACGGTGCCGATGGCGACGGCGGCCGAGACCCCGAGCAGACCGGTGGCCACCGGCCGCCCGCCCCGCTTCCTGCGCCGGTGCCCGCTGCCCGAGGGGGAGCCCCCGGCCGGTGCGAACTCCTCCACGGAGAAGACGGCGGTGTCCGTGACGCGGGCGTAGTCGTCGTCCGTCGCGTACAGGTAGTTCGCGCTGCGCTGGTTCGCCTGGGCGTAGTCGTCCTGGTGCAGGTAGGCCGCGGTGCCGGTGCCGAAGCGCAGCCCCGCGTACGAGTCCTGCGGGTCGCGGCCGTCCGGGTACGGGCCGTTGTTCTCCGTGATCCCCGTGGCGCGGCCCGTGGCGGCGCGGCCGGCGGCGGAGCGTCGGTGGCGTCCCATGTCCTTGCCTTCTTCCCTCGTCCTCGCGGTCGGGGTCGACCAGGGGCCGATGTGGCCAAAGACTCCTTCTGGTCAACCAGACTCACTCGATCGAGTGAGTTTCATATGAGATTCATTGGAGGGGGACGGTACCCCATGGCGCTGAGGGAGGAAGTGTCCCGAGCGACATCGGCCGGTTAGGTTGCACCCATGAGCGAGGATGTACGACTGGTCGCCTGGGTCCGTGGACGCGTGCAGGGCGTGGGATTCCGCTGGTTCACGCGCGCCAAGGCGCTGGAGATCGGCGGGCTGAGTGGTTTTGCTCTCAATTTGGGCGACGGCCGCGTGCAGGTGGTCGCCGAGGGTCCCCGGGCGGGGTGCGAAGGTCTGCTCGGCTGGCTCCGGGGCGATGACACGCCCGGGAGGGTCGACGGTGTCACCGAGATCTGGGACACACCCCGCGGCGGCTACGACGGCTTCGCCATCCGCTGACCGCTCGCACCGAAGCGCCGCAGCCGGCAGCGGGGCGCACGGTCACCGGCAGGTGCCCCGGGCAGGAATGACCTGGTGGTTGCCAAGAACCGCGCGCCGTGGGAGGCTCCGCTCAGACAACTGATCGCCACGCCCTGAGGGCCCCGCAGGAGTCGCAGCGCCGCCCGTCAGGGCCGCGTGCCCCCGGGTTCGCCCCCCAATACAGGGCGTGATCGTGTTGACCGTCAAACTTTTTGGTGAGACGCTGAAAGCCCCGCGCACCTTAGCTGTTTGGCATGGCGCAACAGTCGAGTAACACTCGTATGTGTCAAGCACCGCGGGTGCGATCCCTCACGACCCACACCGCTTCGGTCGGTCACTCAGTGTGGAGGACCATCCATCATGGCAAAGGCGCTTCTCGGTTACGTCGGCGGCTCCGACCCGCGACTCCTCGCCGAGATGCGACGGCTCCAGCAGCGTGTCCAGGACCTCGAATCCGAACTCGGCCGGATCCAGGCCGAGAACGACGCGCTGACGGCTGCCGCTTCTCACGACAGGATCATGGAGAGCATCGACGCAAACCAGGCGGAGCCTGCGCTCACCTGATCGCTGTATCGCTCCACAACAGCACACACGGCGATCGGGCAGCCCTTTCAACCGCTCTCATTGTCAAGATTTGCAAGGGACGCCCCCGGCGTCCCTTCTTTCTTGCCGCCCCAGTCTTCCAGCCCCGCGCATCCTTTCACCGTCTTTAACGTCTGGTGTGCCCTGCATGTTCATGCGTGAAACCGCGGGGTTGCGAGGCTTCGTGGAGTGGGGTAGCGGCGGCGGGTAGAGTCCAGCGGCGTGCACCTCAAGGCCCTGACCCTGCGCGGGTTCAAGTCGTTCGCCTCTGCGACCACGCTCCGGTTCGAGCCGGGGATCACGTGCGTCGTCGGTCCGAACGGCTCGGGCAAGTCCAACGTCGTCGACGCGCTCACCTGGGTGATGGGCGAGCACAGCGCCAAGTCCCTGCGCGGCGGCAAGATGGAGGACGTCATCTTCGCCGGCACCACCGGGCGCCCGCCGCTGGGCCGCGCCGAGGTGTCCCTGACCATCGACAACTCCGACGGTGCCCTGCCCATCGAGTACGCCGAGGTCACCATCACGCGGATCATGTTCCGCAACGGCGGCAGCGAATACCAGATCAACGGCGACACCTGCCGTCTCCTCGACATCCAGGAACTCCTCTCGGACTCCGGCATCGGCCGCGAGATGCACGTCATCGTCGGCCAGGGCCAGCTCGACTCCGTCCTGCACGCCGACCCGATGGGCCGCCGGGCCTTCATCGAGGAGGCGGCCGGCGTCCTCAAGCACCGCAAGCGCAAGGAGAAGGCGCTGCGGAAGTTGGACGCGATGGGCGCCAACCTCGCCCGCGTCCAGGACCTGACCGACGAGCTCCGCCGCCAGCTCAAGCCGTTGGGCCGGCAGGCGGCGGTGGCCCGACGGGCCGCCGTCATCCAGGCCGACCTCCGGGACGCCCGGCTCCGCCTGCTCGCCGACGACCTCGTCCGGCTCCGCAACGCCCTCCAGGCCGAGATCGCCGACGAGGCCGCCCTCAAGGAACGCAAGGAGACGGCCGAGCAGGAGCTGAGGAAGGCCCTCCAGCGCGAGGCACTCCTGGAGGACGAGGTGCGCCGGCTCAGCCCGCGCCTCCAGCGGGCCCAGCAGACCTGGTACGAACTCTCCCAGCTCGCCGAACGCGTCCGCGGCACGATCTCGCTGGCCGACGCGCGGGTGAAGAGCGCCACCTCCGCACCCCCCGAGGAACGGCGCGGCCGCGACCCCGAGGACCTGGAGCGCGAGGCCCACCGCGTCCGGGAACAGGAGGCCGAACTGGAGGCCGCTCTGGAAGCGGCCCAGCACGCCCTGGACGACACGGTCGCGCACCGGGCCGAGCTGGAGCGCGAGCTGGCCGTCGAGGAACGGCGGCTCAAGGACGTCGCCCGCGCCATCGCCGACCGCCGGGAGAACCTGGCCCGGCTGAACGGCCAGGCGGGTGCGGCCCGGTCCCGCGCCGCGGCGGCCCAGGCCGAGATCGACCGCCTGGCCGCCGCCCGCGACGAGGCCCAGGACCGGGCGGTCACCGCACAGGAGGAGTACGAGGCACTCAAGGCCGAGGTCGACGGCCTCGACGCCGGCGACCACGAACTGGCAGAGCGGCACGAGACCGCGAAACACCGGCTCGCCGAGGCCGAGGCGGCCCTGACGGCGGCCCGCGAGGCGGCCACCGCGGCGGAACGGTGGCGCGCCGCGACCCAGGCCCGCCACGAGGCACTGGCACTGGGCCTGCGGCGCAAGGACGGCACCGGCATACTGCTGGACGCACGGGACCGGCTCACGGGCCTCCTGGGCCCGGCGGCGGAGCTGCTCACGGTGACCCCGGGCCACGAGGTCGCCCTGGCGGCGGCCTTCGGCGCCGCCGCGGACGCCGTCGCCGTGACGACCCCGGCCGCGGCGGCCGACGCGATCCGCCTGCTGCGCAAGCAGGACGGGGGACGGGCGGCCCTGCTGCTGGCGGGAGATTCCGTGCCCCAAAGGGGCGCGGGGAACTGCGCGACCAGCCCCCAGGCACCCGCACCCGACGTACGACCTCTCCCTGAACCCCCAACCGGCGCCTTGGCCGCCACCCTCGTCCGCGGCCCCGCCGACCTCATGCCCGCCGTACGGCGGCTGCTCAGGAACATCGTCGTCGTCGACACCCTCGAAGACGCCGAGGACCTCGTCCACCGCCGCCCCGATCTCACCGCCGTCACCGCCGAGGGCGACCTCCTCGGCACCCACTTCGCGCACGGCGGCTCCGCGGGCGCCCCCAGCCTCCTCGAAGTACAGGCCTCCGTCGACGAGGCCGCGGCCGAACTGGAAGAGCTCGCCGTCCGCTGCGCCGCGCTCTCCGAGGCACAGCAGGCCGCGCACGACCGCCGCAGGGAGTGCGCCGCGCTCGTCGAGGACCTGGCCGAGCGGCGCCGCGCCGCCGACCGCGAGAAGTCGGCCGTCGCCCAGCAGCTCGGAAGGCTCGCCGGACAGGCACGCGGCGCGGCAGGCGAGGCCGAGCGGTCCACGGCCGCCGCCGCCCGCGCCCAGGAGGCCCTCGACAAGGCCCTCGAAGAGGCCGAGGTACTGGCCGAGCGGCTGGCCGTCGCCGAGGAGACGCCGGTGGCGGAAGAGCCGGACACCTCGGCGCGGGACCGGCTCGCCGCCGACGGCGCCAACGCCCGGCAGACCGAGATGGAGGCCCGTCTCCAGGTCCGTACCCACGAGGAACGGGTCAAGGGCCTGGCGGGACGCGCCGACTCCCTCGACCGTGCGGCCCGCGCGGAACGCGAGGCCCGCGCGCGTGCCGAACAGCGCCGGGCCCGGCTGCGCCACGAGGCCGCGGTCGCGGAGGCCGTCGCCACCGGCGCCCGCCAGCTGCTCGCGCACGTCGAGGTCTCGGTCGCCCGCGCGGAGCGCGAGCGGGCCGCCGCCGAGGCCGCGAAGGCGCAGCGGGAGCAGGACCTGGCCGCCGCGCGCGGCACCGGCCGCGATCTCAAGGCGGAACTCGACAAACTCACGGATTCAGTTCACCGGGGCGAGGTACTAGGAGCAGAGAAGCGGCTGCGTATCGAGCAGCTGGAGACCAGGGCGCTGGAGGAACTCGGTGTGGAACCGGCGGGGCTCGTCGCGGAGTACGGTCCGCACCAGCTCGTGCCGCCCTCGCCCCCCGCCGAGGGCGAGGTGCTGCCGGAGGACCCCGAGCACCCGCGCAACCAGCCGAAGCCCTTCCACCGGGCGGAACAGGAGCGCCGGCTCAAGGCGGCCGAACGCGCCTACCAGCAGCTCGGCAAGGTGAACCCGCTCGCGCTGGAGGAGTTCGCCGCGCTCGAGGAACGGCACAAGTTCCTCAGCGAGCAGCTGGAGGACCTGAAGAAGACCCGCGCCGACCTGCTGCAGGTCGTGAAGGAGGTCGACGAGCGGGTCGAGCAGGTCTTCACGGAGGCGTTCCGGGACACGGCCAGGGAGTTCGAGGGCGTCTTCAGCCGTCTCTTCCCGGGCGGCGAGGGACGGCTCGTGCTGACCGACCCCGACAACATGCTCACCACGGGCGTGGACGTCGAGGCCCGCCCGCCGGGCAAGAAGGTCAAGCGGCTGTCCCTGCTGTCGGGCGGTGAGCGCTCGCTGACCGCCGTGGGGATGCTGGTGTCGATCTTCAAGGCGCGCCCCAGCCCGTTCTACGTCATGGACGAGGTCGAGGCGGCCCTGGACGACACCAACCTCCAGCGGCTGATCCGCATCATGCAGGAGCTCCAGGAGTCCTCCCAGCTGATCGTGATCACGCACCAGAAGCGCACCATGGAGGTGGCCGACGCGCTGTACGGCGTCTCCATGCAGGGCGACGGTGTGTCGAAGGTCATCAGCCAGCGGCTGCGCTGACCTGCGTCGGCCGGGGCCCCTTCACTTTCCCTTCAAGAACTGAACGTATTCCCTGAATCTGCCTCCGACAACGTCACACCGACCGCCCTATTGACTTCGATACTTGAAGGCATAGTCTCTGCAACGTTACTTTTACCTTCAGGTGTGAGCGGCGTGGACCTGTGCGCCACTTGACCTGAGAGGGCTCGCCCCCACCCCGGCAGCGTTGCCGGTGGCCCGAGGAGTTTCTTGTGACCAGCACTGCGCAGGCACCCCAGTCAGGAGCCGGTACGGCTCACCCCGATCATCTCGGGCATGTCATCTTCATCGCGGCGGCGGCCGCGATGGGCGGGTTCCTCTTCGGCTACGACAGTTCCGTCATCAACGGCGCCGTCGAGGCGATCCGGAGCCGTTACGACATCGGGTCCGCGGCCCTCGCCCAGGTGATCGCCATCGCCCTGATCGGTTGTGCGATCGGTGCCGCGACCGCCGGCCGGATAGCCGACCGCATCGGCCGCATCCGGTGCATGCAGATCGCGGCCGTGCTGTTCACGATCAGCGCCGTCGGTTCGGCGCTGCCGTTCGCCCTGTGGGACCTCGCCTTCTGGCGGATCGTCGGCGGTTTCGCCATCGGCATGGCCTCCGTCATCGGCCCCGCCTACATCGCCGAGGTCGCCCCGCCCGCCTACCGCGGCCGGCTCGGCTCCTTCCAGCAGGCCGCGATCGTCGTCGGCATCGCCATCTCGCAGCTGGTCAACTGGGGTCTGCTCAACGCCGCCGGCGGCGACCAGCGCGGCAAGCTGATGGGTCTCGAGGCCTGGCAGGTCATGCTCGGCGTCATGGTGATCCCGGCCGTGCTCTACGGCCTGCTCTCCTTCGCGATCCCCGAGTCCCCGCGCTTCCTGCTCTCCGTCGGCAAGCGGGAGCGCGCCCGCGCGATCCTCGAGGAGGTCGAGGGCAAGAACGCGGACCTGGACGCCCGTGTCGCCGAGATCGAGCACGCGATGAAGAGCGAGCACAAGTCCACGTTCAAGGACCTGCTCGGCGGCTCGTTCTTCTTCAAGCCGATCGTCTGGATCGGCATCGGCCTCTCGGTCTTCCAGCAGTTCGTCGGCATCAACGTCGCGTTCTACTACTCCTCCACCCTGTGGCAGTCGGTGGGCGTCGACCCGACGGACTCGTTCTTCTACTCCTTCACGACGTCGATCATCAACATCATCGGCACCGTGATCGCGATGATCTTCGTGGACCGCATCGGCCGCAAGCCGCTGGCGCTCATCGGCTCCGTCGGCATGGTGATCGGCCTCGGCCTGGAGGCCTGGGCGTTCTCCCACCACCTGGTCGACGGCAAGCTCCCGGCCACGCAGGGCTGGATCGCCCTGATCGCCGCGCACGTCTTCGTCCTCTTCTTCGCCCTGTCCTGGGGTGTGGTGGTCTGGGTCTTCCTCGGTGAGATGTTCCCGAACCGGATCCGCGCCGCCGCGCTGGGCGTGGCCGCCTCCGCGCAGTGGATCGCCAACTGGGCCATCACCGCGAGCTTCCCGTCGCTGGCCGACTGGAACCTCTCCGCGACCTACGTGATCTACACGGTCTTCGCGGCCCTCTCCATCCCGTTCGTCCTCAAGTTCGTCAAGGAGACGAAGGGCAAGTCCCTGGAGGAGATGGGCTGACCGCCCCCCGACTCGGGGAGAAGGGCCAAGTCCCCGCTGCCCCTATCCTCGTATCCCCCGTCGCCCCCGCCCGGTCACTGCCCGGGCGGGGGCGACGGCCGTTTTCCGTGCGGTGCCCGCCGCTCCCGGCGCGGCCGTGCCCCCTACGCGGACAGGGCCGGAAGCACTGTCTCGGTGAACAGCCGCAGGCTTCGCCAGCCCTCTTCCAAGGGCATGCCGCCCGCCAGCGGATGCAGCACCAGGTTGTCCAGGCCCGCCGCCACGCACTGCTCCGGAGTGAGGATGCGGTAGACGCCCTCCGCACGGAGTTCCGCCACCGTCGTCGCCGCCGAGCGCACCGCCGAGCGGATGTCCCCGGACTGCCAGGACGCGTAGGTGCGGGCCTCGTGCAGGAAGTGCTCCCCGTACCGCGCCCACGCCCGGTCCGGGTCCTCGGCGATGTGCAGGAGCGGTGTCTCGGCCGTCGGCATCATCGTCCAGCCCTCGGCGCCGTACTCGGTGAGCTTCTCCTTGTAGTACGCCTCCAGCTCCGGCAGGTGCGCGCTCGGGAAGAAGGGCAGGCCGAGCCGGGCCGCGCGGCGGGCGGCGGCCTTGGAGGAGCCGCCGACCAGCAGCAGGGGGTGCGGGTCGGTGAAGGGGCGCGGGGTGACCCGTACCGTACGGCCCCGGTACTCGAACTCCTCGCCGGTCCAGGCCCGCAGCACCGTCTCCAGCACCTCGTCCTGGATCCGCCCCCGGCGCTTCCAGTCCACGTCGAACAGGGCGTACTCCTCGGGCCGGTAGCCGATGCCGGCCACCGTCACCAGCCGCCCGCCGCTGAGCAGGTCGAGCACCGCGATGTCCTCCGCCAGCCGCAGCGGGTCGTGCAGCGGGCCGATCACCGCCGACACGGTCACCGCGATGGAGCGCGTGGCCCCGAACACCGCGCCCGCGAACGTGAACGGTGACGGCAGCCAGTTGTCGTCGACCCCGTGGTGTTCCTCGGTCTGCACCGTGGTGACGCCGTGTTCGTCGGCGTACGCGGCCATCTCCACGGCCGTCCGGTAACGGGCGCCCAGGGACGCGGCGTCGGCCCCGGGGTCGACGAGGTTGAAGCGAACGACCGAGACGGGCATGGGAGTTCCCCTTCACCTTGGCCGGGCTGGTGGTGCGGGGACAGTAGCTGACGCTACGTCAGACAGCCAGAGGCGCGGACTGCCCGGCCGAAGCCGGCACCACCGCCGGCTTCGGCAGCAGCGCGTACAGCAGGCCCGAGACGAGGATCGTCGCGACCCACCCGAGGCCGTACCGCCCGACGGGGTTGTCCGACGCGAGCGGGCCGGTGAACCACGCGGAGGAGGTGAACAGGAGGCCGGTCGCCAGGCCCAGCGCCCAGGCCGTGACGGCGGCGGGGGAGAAGCCCGCCCGGTACCAGTAGGCGCTGCTCGGCGTGGTGTCGAGCAGCGCGGTCGCGTCGTACTCCCGGCGGCGCAGCATGTCCATGCCGAACACGCCGACCCACGCCGAGAAGGCGACGGCCAGCAGCGACAGGAAGGCGACGAACGAGCCCATGAAGGAGGTCGCCGCCAGCATCAGGACGCCGCCGAGGACCAGCGAGATCACCGCGTTCACGGAGACCGCCCAGTGCCGGGGCAGGCGGAAGCCGAGGGTCTGCGCGGTGAAACCCGCCGAGTACATCGACATGGCGTTGATCAGCAGCATCCCCACCAGGGCGATGAGGAGGTAGGGCACCGCGAGCCAGAGCGGCAGGGCCGCGCCCAGGAAGGAGACCGGGTCGGTCGCCTTGGCGAGGTCCGGCGTGGACGACGCCATCACGGCCCCCATCAGGACCATCGGGAGGACGACGATCCCGGCGCCGCCGACCGTGTTGCGTACGATCGCCGCCGAGGACGCCGTACCCGGCAGGTACCGGGTGAAGTCCGGGGCGGCCGGCGCCCAGCTCATCCCGCCCGCCGCGATCAGCCCGACCCCGGTGACCATCGCCGCGGTCGGCCCCGCGCCCCGCCCGAGCACCCCGGCCCAGTCCGTCCGCACGACCAGATGGCCGAGGACCAGCAGGGAGAAGACGCCGAACAGCCAGGTCGCCCAGCGGTTGCAGCGCCGCACCGCCTTGATGCCCATGCCCGAGATCGCGAACGTGGTCAGGACGAAGAGAAGCAGGGTGGCGACGACCAGGGCGGTGTCGCTCCTGACCCCGAAGAGGATGTCCAGGACGGTCAGCAGCGCATAGGCGCCGGTCACCGCGTTGATCGTCTCCCAGCCCCAGCGCGCCACCCAGATCAGCGCGCCGGGCAGCAGGTTGCCCCGCTGGCCGAAGACCGCCCGGGACAGCGCCATGCCCGGTGCGCCGCCACGTCTGCCCGCGACACCGATCACCCCGACCAGGCCGTACGAGACGACCGGGGCGGCGGTGCCGACCACCAGGGCCTGCCAGAAGTTCAGCCCGAACGACACCGCGAGACCCGCGCCCATGGTCAGCAGCAGCACGCTGATGTTGGCGGCGATCCAGGTGGGCAGCAGTCCGCGGGGGGTCGCGGTGCGCTCGGAGTCGGGGACCGGTTCGAGGCCGCGGGTTTCGAGGCCGTGGTGCTCCAGTGACTCTTCGAGATGTTCGAGGGCGCCATCGTGGTGGGCGGTGGTGCTCATGGTCAGCCATCGTACGTTAGTCCGACGAATACCCCCAAAAGGTGCATCCTGCTTCGGGGAATCGTCCAGGACTTCCTCGCGGGGGAACAAAGTCCGCCACGGGGGAGGGATGGATACTGGACGCGTTATGGAAACCGTCATCCTTGCTGTAGTCATCGCCGTGGTCGTGCTCGGTGCGCTCGGCGGGCTCGTCGTCGGCAGCCGGCGCAAGAAGTCGCTGCCCCCGCCGCCCCCCGCCGCCCCCGACATCACCGCGCCCCCGGCCGAGCCGCACGTCGGCGACGAGGCCGAGACGCCGCGCGACGAACCGCGCCGGACGATAGAGGAGGTCGATCTTCCCGGCGGCCCGGCTCCCGTCGTCGTCGAGGAGCCCCCGGCTCCCGAGATCGAGATCCCCGAGCCCACCGCCGGCCGCCTGGTCCGCCTCCGCGCCCGGCTCTCCCGCTCCCAGAACGCCCTCGGCAAGGGGCTGCTCACGCTGCTGTCGCGCGAGCACCTCGACGACGAGACCTGGGAGGAGATCGAGGACACCCTGCTCACCGCCGACGTCGGTGTGCAGCCCACCACGGAACTGGTCGAGCGGCTGCGCGAGCGCGTCAAGGTGCTCGGCACCCGCACCCCCGACGAGCTGCGCGGCCTGCTCCGCGAGGAGCTGCTCAAGCTGGTCGGCACCGACCTCGACCGCACGGTCAAGACCGAGCCCGCCGACCGCAAGCCCGGCATCGTGATGGTCGTCGGCGTCAACGGCACCGGCAAGACCACCACCACCGGCAAGCTCGCCCGCGTGCTCGTCGCCGACGGCCGTACCGTGGTCCTCGGTGCCGCCGACACCTTCCGGGCCGCCGCCGCCGACCAGCTCCAGACCTGGGGCGAGCGGGTCGGCGCCCACACCGTGCGCGGCCCCGAGGCCGGCGACCCCGCCTCCGTCGCCTTCGACGCGGTGAAGGAGGGCAAGGAGATGGGCGTCGACGTGGTGCTCATCGACACCGCCGGACGGCTGCACACCAAGACCGGCCTGATGGACGAGCTGGGCAAGGTCAAGCGGGTCGTCGAGAAGCACGCCCCGCTGGACGAGGTGCTGCTCGTCCTCGACGCCACCACCGGGCAGAACGGCCTGGTCCAGGCCCGGGTGTTCGCCGAGGTGGTGGACATCAGCGGCATCGTGCTCACCAAGCTGGACGGCACCGCCAAGGGCGGCATCGTGATCGCGGTCCAGCGCGAACTGGGGGTCCCGGTCAAGCTCATCGGCCTCGGCGAGGGCGCGGACGACCTGGCCCCGTTCGAGCCGGAGGCGTTCGTTGACGCCCTTATCGGCGAGTAGCAGGGGGGTAGATTCACCCCCAGGCGTGAGAAGCGCCCGTTCCCGAGGTGCAGTCGGGGGCGGGCGCTTCGGTCTCTGTACGCCCTAGGCCCGCGACCGGTGCGCCACGTAGGCCAGTGTCCCGAGCAGCAGCCGGGCGGCGGGCGGCCGCGTCGCCGAGTCCAGGGCCGGCGGCCGCAGCCAGCGCACCGGGCCCAGGCCGCCCCGGTCCGACGGCGGCGCGGTGATGTACGCGCCGGAGCCGAGGCCGCGCAGGTCGAGGGAGGCCGGGTCGTCCCAGCCCATGCGGTAGAGCAGCTCGGGAAGCTCGGCGGCGGCGCCGGGGGCGACGAAGAAGTGGGCGCGGCCCTCCGGGGTGGCGGTGACCGGCCCGAGCGGCAGGCCCATGCGCTCCAGGCGGACCAGGGCGCGGCGCCCGGCGGCCTCGGCGACCTCGACGACGTCGAACGCGCGGCCGACCGGCAGCAGCACCGCCGCGCCGGGGAACTCGCCCCAGGCCTTGGTGACCTCGTCGAGCGTGGCGCCCGCGGGTACCTCGGGCGCGAAGTCCAGCGGATGCGCTCCCGGGGCGGGGCAGTCCGCGTGCCCGCAGGAGCACGCGCCGCCGGCGGCCCGGGCGCCCGGCACCACGTCCCAGCCCCACAGTCCGGTGAACTCGGCGACGGCGGTGCAGTCCGATGCACGGCCGCGTCGGCGTGTGCCGGAGCGGATCTCGCGAATGCCGCCGATCGTGAAGCCCATGCCCCCTCCAACGGGTCCGGCGCGCCGGTGGTTACGACACGGAACGGGATGAGAACGGAACGTGACGCTACGGTTCCGCCTCCCCCTTCGCCCGCACGGTCAAGGCAGCGCCCCGAAGCACCCCGGGTGGTGCGTCCAGGGGCACGCGCCCCCGAATGCACCGTTCCGCCAACTCCTGGCCGTCCTATGTCAAGTGAATCGCGCCAGGGGCATCGTGAGTTCATTCGAAGGGGTGGCGAATGGTGGCGTTTCCGGGATCGCCGTGGCCGGACCAGTGATCGTAGGATTACTTTGTGTGCACGAGGCCTGGGGGCACATGCTCTCCTGGGTATGCCGGAGGCAACTCGGGATCCCGTTCGAAGGGTGAGAACCGCCGACGGACGGCCGTATTTACCGGCATTCTGATAGGGCTTGGCGCATCCGGCACCAAGTGGTCTCAGGGATGGGGGCGTTCCAGTGGGCGGCAACGGCGGAAGCGGGGCGACCGCGACCAGCACGGACAAGCGCCCCAATGAGCTGCTCAACTCGTGGTTCGTGCGCAGTGGCTGGTCGAAGGGCGAGCTGGCGCGGCAAGTGAACCGCAGGGCACGTCAGTTGGGGGCCAACCACATCTCGACGGACACGTCCAGGGTGCGTCGCTGGCTCGACGGGGAGAACCCGCGCGAGCCGATCCCCAGGATCCTCTCCGAGCTGTTCTCCGAGCGGTTCGGCTGTGTCGTCCCGGTCGAGGACCTCGGTCTGCGGGCCGCCCGCCAGTCACCCTCCGCGACCGGCGTCGACCTGCCCTGGACGGGCCCTCAGACGGTGGCCCTGCTCAGCGAGTTCTCGCGCAGCGACCTGATGCTGGCGCGGCGCGGCTTCCTCGGAACCTCGCTGGTCCTGTCGGCGGGGCCGTCCCTCATCGAGCCCATGCAGCGCTGGCTGGTCCCCGCCCCGGGCGGCCCGCAGCAGACGGCCGCAGCACCGGCGGTCGAGTCCCGCCGCCCCGGCCGCCTCTCCCAACCCGAGCTGGAGCTGCTGGAGTCCACCACGGTGATGTTCCGGCAGTGGGACGCCCAGTGCGGCGGCGGACTGCGCCGCAAGGCGGTCGTCGGCCAGCTGCACGAGGTCACCGACCTGCTCCAGGAACCCCAGTCCGAGCCCACCTCCCGCAAGCTCTTCCAGGTCGCCGCCGAACTCGCCGAGCTGGCCGGCTGGATGTCGTACGACGTCGGGCTCCAGCCCACCGCGCAGAAGTACTTCGTGCTCGCCCTGCACGCGGCCAAGGAGGCCGGCGACAAGCCGCTCGGCTCGTACGTGCTCTCCAGCATGAGCCGCCAGATGATCCACCTCGGCCGGCCCGACGACGCCCTGGAGCTGATCCACCTCGCCCAGTACGGCAGCCGGGACTGCGCCAGCCCGCGCACCCAGGCGATGCTGTATGCGATGGAGGCCCGCGCCTACGCCAACATGGGCCAGCCCGGCAAGTGCAAGCGGGCCGTCCGGATGGCCGAGGACACCTTCGCCGAGGCCGACGAGTGGGACGACCCGGACCCGGACTGGATCCGCTTCTTCTCCGAGGCCGAGCTCTACGGGGAGAACTCGCACTCCTTCCGTGACCTCGCCTACGTCGCGGGCCGCAGCCCCACCTACGCCTCCCTGGCCGAGCCCCTGATGCAGCGGGCGGTGGAGCTGTTCGCCAAGGACGCCGAGCACCAGCGGTCGTACGCACTGAACCTGATCGGCATGGCCACCGTGCACCTGCTGCGGGGCGAGCCCGAGCAGAGCACGGTGCTGGCCGCCGAGGCCCTGGGCATCGCCAAGAAGGTGCGCTCGGAGCGTGTGAACACTCGTATCCGAAAGACGGTCGACTCGGCCGTCCGCGACTACGGCGACCTGGCGGCGGTCGTCGACCTCACCGAGCAGCTCGCCGCCGACCTGCCGGAGACCGCCGAGGCGGTCTGAACCCCGGCGACCCCAAGACCCCGGCCGCGGCCGGCCCTCCCGAACTGCCCGACTCGGCTCCCCCATGCCAGGTCATTCGGAAGGCCACCGCGGCCGGCTCTGTTCCGCCCGGAGACCTCCGAGGGAAGGTTGCGTCACGATAACGATCCCGGAGTCGGACATCTCGTAGTTCATCGACGCGTAACACGCAGGGCGCCTTCGTCACCCCGGCGAAACAACGAGGGGCTTCCACGGAAACCGCGCTGCGCCAATCTCATGGCGCATAACCGGCCCACCCCCCGCTTCACCGGACCTCTCACGCTCCGACCCGCACGGGGCCGTACCGACCGACGAGGAGACGCCGATGGCATCAGCCGCCATCACGCTAGCCGCGGAGGCACCCAAGCTGTCCTCCGCGAACACGGGCTTCATGCTCATCTGTTCCGCCCTGGTGCTGCTCATGACGCCGGGCCTCGCCTTCTTCTACGGCGGCATGGTCCGCGTCAAGAGCACCCTGAACATGCTGATGATGAGCTTCGTCAGCATCGGGATCGTCACCATCCTGTGGGTGCTCTACGGCTTCTCCCTGGCCTTCGGCTCCAGCAACGGCTTCATCGGCTACGACTCCCACTGGCTGGGCATGAGCAACGTCGGGCTGACGGAGCTCTGGCCCGGATACACGATCCCGATCTTCGTCTTCATGGTCTTCCAGATGATGTTCGCGGTCATCACCCCGGCCCTGATAAGCGGCGCCATCGCGGACCGCGTGAAGTTCTCGGCCTGGGCGCTCTTCGTCGCCCTGTGGCTCACGATCGTCTACGTCCCGGTCGCCCACTGGGTGTGGGGCGCCGACGGCTGGGCCTTCAAGCTCGGCGTGATCGACTTCGCCGGTGGTACCGCGGTCCACATCAACGCCGGCGCCGGCGCCCTCGGCGTCATCCTGGTCATCGGCAAGCGCGTCGGCTTCAAGAAGGACCCGATGCGCCCGCACAGCCTCCCGCTGGTCATGCTCGGCGCGGGTCTCCTGTGGTTCGGCTGGTTCGGCTTCAACGCCGGCTCCTGGCTCGGCAACGACGACGGCGTCGGGGCGCTGATGTTCGTCAACACGCAGGTCGCCACCGCCGCCGCCATGCTGGCCTGGCTCGCCTACGAGAAGATCCGGCACGGCGCGTTCACCACGCTCGGTGCCGCCTCCGGCGCGGTCGCCGGCCTGGTCGCGATCACCCCGTCCGGTGGCGCCGTCTCCCCGCTCGGCGCGATCGCCGTCGGTGTCATCGCCGGTGTCGCCTGCGCCGCCGCGGTCAGCCTGAAGTTCAAGTTCGGCTTCGACGACTCCCTCGACGTGGTCGGCGTCCACATGGTCGGCGGCATCATCGGCTCCCTGCTCATCGGCTTCTTCGCCACCGGCAAGGGCCAGTCCACCGCGACCGGCGTCTTCTACGGCGACCACTCCTTCACCCAGCTGTGGAAGCAGTGCGCCGGTGTCGGCGCGGTCCTCGCCTACTCCCTGGTCGCCTCGGCGGTCCTCGCCTTCCTCCTCGACAAGACCATCGGCATGCGGGTCACCGAGGACGAGGAGATCTCCGGCATCGACCAGGCCGAGCACGCCGAGACTGCATACGACTTCAGCGGCGCGGGCGGCGGTGTCGTCGGCTCCGTGACCGCGGCCCTGGCCGGCACCAGCAAGAAGGTGGACGCATGAAGCTCATCACCGCCGTCGTGAAGCCCCACCGGCTCGACGAGATCAAGGAGGCCCTGCAGGCCTTCGGCGTCCACGGCCTCACGGTCACCGAGGCCAGCGGATACGGTCGGCAGCGCGGCCACACCGAGGTCTACCGTGGTGCCGAGTACACGGTCGACCTGGTACCCAAGATCCGCATCGAGGTACTGGCCGAGGACGACGACGCCGAGCAGCTGATCGACGTCATCGTCAAGGCCGCCCGTACCGGCAAGATCGGCGACGGCAAGGTCTGGTCGCTGCCGGTCGAGACCGCCGTACGGGTCCGCACGGGCGAGCGCGGCCCGGACGCGCTGTAGAACAGAACCACCATCTGCATACAGGCAGGAGTCGCCGGGTGACGGGTACGGATGTGCGCAACGACGCAGAGGACACGGGACCCAGCGGCTACGCGGCGGCCCGGCTGCGCCTCCTCACCGAGGGGGCGCGGTCCGGGCCGCCGCGCCGTACCGCCCTCGCCGAACTGACCGACGCATGGCTGACCGGGCTGTTCGCGGCGGCCACCGAGGGGATCAGGGGCGGCGTCTCCCTCGTCGCCGTCGGCGGCTACGGCCGCGGCGAGCTCTCCCCGCGCAGCGACCTGGACCTCCTGCTGCTGCACGACGGCGGCGACCCCGGCGCGGTGGCCGCGGTCGCCGACCGGCTCTGGTACCCCGTCTGGGACCTCGGCCTCGCCCTCGACCACTCCGTCCGCACGCCGGCCGAGGCCCGCAAGACCGCCGGTGAGGACCTCAAGGTCCAGCTCGGTCTCCTCGACGCCCGGCACATCGCCGGCGACCTCGGCCTCACCTCGGGACTGCGCACCGCGATCCTCGCCGACTGGCGCAACCAGGCACCCAAACGCCTCCTGGAACTCCAGGAGCTGTGCGCGGAGCGCGCCGAACGCCAGGGCGAACTCCAGTACCTGCTGGAACCGGACCTGAAGGAGGCCCGCGGCGGCCTGCGCGACGCCACCGCGCTGCGCGCCGTCGCCGCCTCCTGGGTGGCCGACGCCCCCCGCGCGGGCCTCGCCGACGCCCGCCGACGCCTCCTCGACGTCCGCGACGCCCTGCACCTGGCGACAGGGCGCGCGACCGACCGGCTCGCCCTCCAGGAACAGGACCAGGTCGCCGCCGAGCTGGGCCTCCTCGACGCCGACACCCTGCTGCGCCAGGTCTACGAGTCCGCCCGCGTCATCTCGTACGCCAGCGACGTCACCTGGCGTGAGGTGGGGCGCGTGCTGCGCTCACGCGCCGTCCGGCCGCGGCTGCGCGCCATGCTCGGCGGCGGCAAACCCGTCCCCGAGCGTTCCCCGCTCGCCGAAGGGGTGGTGGAACAGGACGGCGAGGTGGTGCTCGCCCGCGCCGCACGCCCCGAACGCGACCCGGTGCTCCCGCTGCGTGCCGCGGCCGCCGCGGCCCAGGCCGGCCTCCCGCTCTCCCTGCACGCCGTCCGCCGCATGGCGGAGACCGTCCGCCCCCTGCCCGCCCCCTGGCCCGCCGAGGCCCGCGAACTGCTGGTCACGCTCCTGGGCTCCGGCCGGCCGACGGTCGACGTCTGGGAGGCCCTGGAGGCCGAGGGCCTGATCACCGGCCTGCTCCCCGACTGGGAGCGGGTGCGCTGCCGCCCGCAGCGCAACGCCGTGCACATCTGGACCGTCGACCGGCACCTCATCGAGACCGCCGTGCGCGCCTCCGAGTTCACCCGCCGCGTCCACCGCCCCGACCTGCTCCTGGTCGCCGCCCTGCTGCACGACATCGGCAAGGGCTGGCCCGGCGACCACTCCGTGGCGGGCGAGATCATCGCCAAGGACGTGGCGGCCAGGATCGGCTTCGACCGCGCGGACGTGGCCGTGCTGGCCACCCTCGTACGCCACCACCTGCTGCTCGTCGAGACCGCCACCCGCCGCGACCTGGAGGACCCGGCCACCCTCCGGCTCGTCGCCCAGGCCGTCGGCAGCCAGGGCACCCTGGAACTGCTGCACGCGCTCACCGAGGCGGACGCCCTGGCCACCGGCCCGGCCGCCTGGTCCTCCTGGCGCGGCTCCCTCGTCGCCGACCTGGTCAAGCGGGTCTCCGCGGTCCTCGCCGGGGACACCGCCGACGAACCCGAGCCGGCCGCGCCCACGGCCGAGCAGGAGCGGCTCGCCATCGAGGCGTTCCGCACCGGCGGCCCGGTGCTGGCCCTGCGCGCCCAGACCGAGCCGGCGGCCACCGACGACGAGCCGGCCGGCGACCCGGAACCGCTCGGCGTGGAGCTGCTCATCGCCGTACCCGACCAGCCCGGCGTCCTGCCCGCCGTCTCCGGGGTGCTGGCCGTGCACCGCCTCACGGTCCGCACGGCCGAACTGCGCACCCTGCGGCTCCCGGCCGACGTCGACGACGGCGACGGCACGGTGCTGCTCCTCGACTGGCGGGTGGCGGCCGAGTACGGATCGCTGCCGCAGGCCGCCCGGCTGCGGGCCGACCTGGTACGGGCGCTGGACGGCTCGCTCGACATCGCGGGACGCCTCGCCGAGCGGGACGCGGCCTACCCGAGGCGCCGCGGCCGGTCGGCGCCGCCGCCGCGCGTGACGGTGGCCTCGGCGGCCTCCCGGCACGCGACGGTCTTCGAGGTGCGCGCCCAGGACGCGCCCGGGCTGCTGTTCCGGATCGGGCACGCGCTGGAGAAGTCGGGTGTGCGGGTGCGCAGCGCCCACGTGTCCACGCTGGGCTCGAACGCCGTGGACGCCTTCTACGTGACCTCGGCCGCCGGGACCCCGCTGCCGGGCGAGGAGGCGGCCTCGGTGGCCCGGGCGCTGGAGGAGACCCTGCGGGCCTGACCCCGCGGGTCCGGCCGGCCGGTCGCGCACGGCGGGGAAGACTTCCTTGCGCGGCCGGATACCCTGGAGGGCAGCCCAGACTGTCGCCTACGCCGAGGACCGACGCAGCCGTGTTCGATACCCTTTCTGATCGCCTCTCAGCCACTTTCAAGTCCCTCAGGGGCAAGGGGCGGCTCAGCGAGGCGGACATCGACGCCGTGGCGCGGGAGATCCGCATCGCGCTGCTCGAAGCGGACGTGGCCCTGCCGGTCGTGCGGGCGTTCATCAAGAACGTCAAGGAGCGTGCCCTCGGCGCCGAGGTCTCGCGTTCGATGAACCCGGCCCAGCAGGTCCTGCTGATCGTGAAGGACGAGCTCGTCACGATCCTCGGTGGCGAGACGCGGCGGCTGCGGTTCGCCAAGACGCCGCCGAGCGTGATCATGCTGGCCGGTCTGCAGGGTGCCGGTAAGACCACCCTCGCGGGCAAGCTCGGCCGCTGGCTGAAGGAGCAGGGCCACTCGCCGGTCCTGGTCGCGGCCGACCTCCAGCGCCCCAACGCCGTCAACCAGCTGAGCGTCGTCGCCGAGCGCGCCGGTGTCGCCGTCTACGCCCCGGAGCCCGGCAACGGCGTCGGCGACCCGGTCAAGGTCGCCAAGGACTCCATCGAGTTCGCCAAGCAGAAGGTCCACGACATCGTGATCGTGGACACCGCCGGCCGTCTCGGTGTCGACCAGGACATGATGCAGCAGGCCGCGGACATCCGGGACGCGGTCTCGCCGGACGAGATCCTCTTCGTCGTCGACGCCATGATCGGTCAGGACGCCGTCACCACCGCCGAGGCCTTCCGCGACGGCGTCGGCTTCGACGGCGTGGTCCTGTCCAAGCTGGACGGTGACGCCCGCGGTGGTGCCGCCCTGTCGATCCGCCAGGTCACCGGCAAGCCGATCATGTTCGCGTCGAGCGGCGAGAAGCTCGAGGACTTCGACGCGTTCCACCCTGACCGGATGGCCTCCCGCATCCTCGACCAGGGTGACCTGCTCACCCTGCTCGAGCAGGCCGGGAAGGTGTTCGACCAGGAAGAGGCCGAGAAGATGGCCTCCAAGCTGGCGTCCAAGAAGGGCCAGGACTTCACCCTGGACGACTTCCTGGCCCAGATGGAGCAGGTCAGGAAGATGGGCAGCATCAGCAAGCTGCTCGGCATGCTGCCCGGCATGGGCCAGATCAAGGACCAGATCAACAACCTGGACGAGCGGGACGTCGACCGCACCGCCGCCATCATCAAGTCGATGACCCCCGGCGAGCGCCAGGACCCGACCATCATCAACGGCTCCCGGCGCGCCCGGATCGCCCGTGGTTCGGGCGTCGAGGTCAGCGCGGTGAAGAACCTCGTCGAGCGGTTCTTCGAGGCCCGCAAGATGATGTCCCGCATGGCCCAGGGCGGCGGGATCCCCGGTATGCCGGGCATCCCGGGCATGGGCGGCGGCCCCGGCCGACAGCGCAAGCAGCAGAAGCAGGCCAAGGGCAAGCAGCGCTCCGGCAACCCGATGAAGCGCAAGCAGCAGGAGCTGGAGGCGGCCCAGCGGCGCGAGGCCGCCGCCCAGGGCGGTAACGCCTTCGGGATGCCGCAGCAGGGCGCGGACGACTTCGAGCTGCCGGACGAGTTCAAGAAGTTCATGGGCTGAGTCCACCGTGCGGGCGCCGACGGCCGCCGTGCCCTTCCGGCGCCCGTTCACGGGGGCGGAGGCGGTCCGAGCGGAGCGTCAGCGCACCCGCGCGATCAGGTACCGGAAGACATTCGGCATCCACACCGTGCCGTCCGCGCGAAGGTACGGCTGGAGCGCCTCGACCAGTTCCTTGCCGACCCGCTCCTCGTCGGCGGCCGCGATCCCCGCGTCGAACAGTCCGGTCGACAGCAACCCCCGCACCGCGTTGTCCGCGTCGGCGTAGCCGAACGGGCAGGACACCCGCCCGGAACCGTCGATCCGCAGACCGGCCCGCCCGGCGACCTCCTCCAGGTCGTCCCGGCGGGCCGGACGCCAACAGCCCGTACTGCGCAAAGGATCGGCCAACTTGGCGGCCACCCGCAGTACGGACGCGGTCGCGCAGCGTTCCGGCGGACCCCAGCCGGCCAGCACCACGGCCGCCCCGTGGGCCGCCGCCGGGACCGCCTCGGCGAGCAGGTCACCGAGCCGCTCGGCGTCACCGGCCAGGCAGCCGATCGGCTCGAAGGCGGTGATCAGGTTGTACGCGGGTGCCTGCGCGTCGGCCGCGTCCCGGGGCGAGCCCTGGACGATCCGGGCGCCGCGGCCACGCGCGCGTGCCCCCGTGGCGGGGTCGGGCAGCAGCCGTTCACGGGCGAGGGCGAGCCGTTCGGGAGAGGAGTCGACCCCGGTCACCGCGGCTCCTCTGGCCGCCGCCATCAGCAGGGCGAGACCGGAACCGCAGCGCAGGCCGAGCAGCCGCGTGGCCGGGCCCACTTCGAGTCGCTCGTGGACGGTCTCGTAGAGCGGCACCAGCATCCGCTCCTGGATCTCGGACCAGTCACGCGCGCGTGCGCCCAGGTTCACGCGGGGGGTGGAGCCCGCGTGAGAAGGAGGCTGGTGCCGCACGAGCGTAGGTGTCATAGGTAAGCGCCCCAATCCGCCGAGAGATACGCACTGACCGATTCCGTGGCCCCCGTGCCGTGCGCTCGCACTTCCCACCTATGCCACATAACTCCGGGCTCGCGGTGGCGTCCAGAGGTCGCGGGACCCCGCTTGTGCATGGACTATGACTGTGGCGAGATTTCACGTCCCGGCAACGTGGGGCTCTACCATCGGACCCACGAGACGGTGGTTCTGGCCATGGTCGGGCCCCGAGTAACGTCCGCTTCGCCGGGCACGCTGACAGAAGTGGCGTCCTTCGCCACGAGAGCGGCCGAAACGCGTCTTGCGCAGCCACCGACCATCGCCGCCCCGGCGCTCGGCCCGTGGGTACGCGCCGGGGCGTACGTCGGACTACGCACCGGCTTGGGGGGAGCTGTGAGGCTTCTCCGCAGATCAGCGCACCCGTACTCGTCTCCACGCATCAGCGGCAACTGACGGGTACGTGCAAATTATTTGGGATGCCCCGGAATAGGAACACAGCGGCACCCCCGCTCGTTGTCATTACGTGAGCACGACACAGACACCACCTGTCCTCGCCGCAGAGCTGGCGCAGGCGTGGGCCGACATTCAGCGGTACCACCCCGAGCTGCCGGACCTTGCCGCGCCAGAGTCCCTGATCGGGGAGTCGTCGTCCGCGTGCGGTCACGAACTCTCCTTCGAACGGCTGCTCCATGAGGCAGTCCACGGCATCGCCGCCTCCCGCGGAGTCCGCGACACCTCACGGGCCGGCCGCTACCACAACCGCCGATTCCTGGCGATCGCCGAGGAACTGGGCCTGGACCACCCCGACGAGCCGCATCCCAGCAGCGGCTTCTCGCTGGTCTCGCTCAACCCCGAGGCGAAGCGCCGCTACCGCCCGACCATCGAGAGACTGCAACGCGCCCTCAAGGCGCACACGGTGGCCACCTCCGCCGACACCACCCGCACCTTCCGCGGCCCGGCCGCCCGCCACGGGTCCTCCGGCGGCGGCGTCCGGGTCAAGGCGGTGTGCGACTGCGGCCGCAACGTGCGGGTGGTCCCGTCGGTCCTGGCCCAGGCGCCCATCGTGTGCGGCGGCTGCGGCAAGCCGTTCCGCATCCCGGAGGTCGTCGGCGCGGCGTAGGACGCGGCTGCTCGTGGCAGCCGCGGCCGTCGCCGCACCGTGATGCCGGTCAGCGCACCCGACGTACCACCACCTCCACGCCGGGTGCGTTCTCGGCGTGCCCTCGTACGGCCGCCGGACGGAGCGGCCCGCGGGGTGTGGCACAATGGCTAGCTGTACTCGACAGTCGCACAGGACCCCTCTCTCCTCCGGCTGACGCGTCCATCGGGCACTCGGGTACCGCAACCCCACGCGGCAGTCTCGCCGTGCCCAACCACGTCAAAACCAGGAGAATCCACTCCCGTGGCAGTCAAGATCAAGCTGAAGCGTCTGGGCAAGATCCGTTCGCCTCACTACCGCATCGTCGTCGCCGACTCCCGCACCCGCCGTGACGGCCGTGCGATCGAGGAGATCGGCAAGTACCACCCGACCTACAACCCGTCGGTCATCGAGGTGGACGCCGACCGCGTGGCGTACTGGCTCGGCGTCGGCGCCCAGCCGACCGAGCCCGTGCTCGCCATCCTGAAGAAGACCGGCGACTGGCAGAAGTTCAAGGGCGAGCCCGCCCCGGCGCCGCTGCTCGTCGCCGAGCCGAAGTCGACCCGTCCGTCGTTCGAGGCGCTCGGCGGTGACGACGAGGGCAAGGGTGAGGCGATCACCCAGAAGAAGAAGGCTGAGAAGAAGGACGAGGCGGCTGCCGAGTCCGAGTCGACCGAGGCCTGAGCACCATGCTCGAAGAGGCGCTTGAGCACCTCGTGAAGGGCATCGTCGACAACCCTGACGATGTGCAGGTCGCCTCGCGCAACCTGCGTCGCGGGCGCGTGCTGGAGGTCCGGGTGCACCCCGACGACCTCGGCAAGGTGATCGGCCGCAACGGCCGTACCGCGCGTGCCCTGCGCACCGTCGTGGGCGCCATCGGCGGCCGCGGTGTCCGCGTCGACCTCGTCGACGTGGACCACGTCCGCTGACGCTTTATCGCAACCGGCTCGGGCCGGGGAGGGCCGCCGGCCGTCCCCGGCCCGCAGTCGTATGAGCGCAGTCGTATGAGCAGGGAATGACAGGAGACCAGGCACAGTGCAGCTCGTAGTCGCACGGATCGGCCGCGCCCACGGCATCAAGGGCGAGGTCACCGTGGAGGTACGCACCGACGAACCCGAGCTCAGGCTCGCCCCCGGCGCCGTGCTCGCCACCGATCCCGCCGGCGTGGGACCGCTCACCATCGAGACGGGCCGCGTGCACAGCGGCCGTCTGCTGCTGCGCTTCGAGGGCGTCAAGGACCGCACCGGCGCCGAGGCCCTGCGCAACACCCTGCTGATCGCCGAGATCGACCCGGAGGAACTGCCCGAGGGCGAGGACGAGTACTACGACCACCAGCTCATGGACCTGGACGTGGTCACCGAGGACGGCACCGAGGTCGGCCGGATCACCGAGATCTCGCACCTGCCCTCCCAGGACCTGTTCATCGTGGAGCGTCCTGACGGCACCGAGGTGATGATCCCCTTCGTGCAGGAGATCGTCGTCGAGATCGACCTGGAGGAGCAGAAGGCGGTCATCGCGCCGCCGCCCGGTCTGATCGACGACCGGGCCGAGATCGCGTCCTCGCGGGAAGAGGCGTAAGAGATGCGCCTCGACGTCGTCACGATCTTCCCCGAGTACCTGGAACCGCTGAACGTCTCGCTGGTCGGCAAGGCACGCGCGCGGGGCCGGCTCGACGTCCACGTGCACGATCTGCGGGCCTGGACGTACGACCGCCACAACACCGTCGACGACACCCCGTACGGCGGCGGGCCCGGCATGGTCATGAAGACCGAGCCCTGGGGCGACGCCCTCGACACCGCGCTCGCCGACGGCTACGAGACCGGCTCGCACACCCCCGCGCTGATCGTGCCCACCCCGAGCGGCCGCCCCTTCACCCAGGAACTCGCCGTCGAACTCTCCGAACGGCCCTGGCTGATCTTCACGCCGGCCCGCTACGAGGGCATCGACCGGCGCGTCATGGACGAGTACGCGACCCGGATACCGGTGTACGAGGTGTCCATCGGCGACTACGTGCTCGCCGGCGGCGAGGCGGCGGTCCTGGTGATCACCGAGGCGGTGGCCCGGCTGCTGCCCGGCGTCCTCGGCAACGCCGAGTCGCACCGGGACGACTCCTTCGCCCCCGGCGCGATGGCCAACCTCCTGGAGGGACCCGTCTACACCAAGCCGCCCGTCTGGCGTGGCCGGGAGATCCCCGAGGTGCTGCTCAGCGGCCACCACGGCAGGATCGCCCGCTGGCGCCGCGACGAGGCGCTGCGGCGGACGGCCGCCCACCGGCCCGACCTGATCGAGCGTTGCGAACCCGAGGCCTTCGACAAGAAGGACCGCGAGATGCTCTCCATCCTGGGCTGGGCCCCGGACCCGCAGGGCGCCCCCCACGGCCGATTTTGGCGCAGGCCACAGGCCGTGGAAGAATAGACCGCTGTTGTGCGTCCGTCCGGCGTGCGCCCCTGCCGCAGGGGGACACGACGCCCGCCCCGACCCGCACGGCAGTCCTCATGGAACACCTAGTTGCCGTTGATGACCTGTGGCATCAGCGAAGAAAGCAGACGAAATGTCTCACCTGCTCGACACCGTCGACTCCGCGTCGCTGCGCAGCGACGTCCCGGCCTTCCGCCCGGGTGACACCGTCAACGTCCACGTCCGCGTCATCGAGGGCAACCGCTCCCGTGTGCAGCAGTTCAAGGGCGTTGTGATCCGCCGCCAGGGCAGCGGTGTCCGCGAGACCTTCACGGTCCGCAAGGTCTCTTTCTCCGTCGGCGTCGAGCGCACCTTCCCGGTGCACACCCCGATCGTCGAGAAGATCGAGCTCGTCACCCGTGGTGACGTGCGTCGCGCCAAGCTCTACTACCTGCGCGAGCTGCGCGGCAAGGCCGCGAAGATCAAGGAGAAGCGCGAGAACTGATCTCGCGCGAACGGGGTTCTTATCGCGGCCGGATACCATCTGGCCTCGATGGACACCGAAGCACAGCCGACGGAACGCGACCGTTCCTCCCGCCCCGCACCAGGGGCCGCGGAGGGCCGGTCGCGTTTCGCGTTGCTGATCCGGCTCGCCGACTGGCTGCCGGGCGGCTGGATCACCCTGATCCTCTTCACCTGCCTGGCGTTTTTGCTCGCCCTCAACACGTTCGTGGCTCAACCGTTCCAGATTCCCAGCGGATCCATGGAACAGGGATTGAGGATCGGGGACCGGGTTCTCGTAGATAAGTTGGCGTACCGTTTCGGTGCCGAGCCGCGCCGCGGCGATGTCGTCGTGTTCGACGGAGCCGGGTACTTCGGGGACGCCGACTACATCAAACGCGTCGTCGGTGTGGGAGGAGACCATGTCGTCTGCTGCGACAAGAAGGGGAGGATCGAGGTGAACGGCCGGCCGGTCGACGAGACCGCGTTCCTCTACCCGGGGGACGCCCCCTCCACCGTGGCCTTCGACGTCGTCGTCCCCGGCGGCCGGCTCTTCGTCCTCGGTGACCACCGCAGTGACTCCAGCGACTCCCGCGACCACCTGGGCTCGCCCGGTGGCGGCATGGTCCCCGTCGGCAAGGTCGTCGGCCGCGCCGACTGGATCATCTGGCCGTACGCCCACTGGACCAGGCTCACCCGTTCCGACGCCTACGCGCGCGTGCCGGGCCCGCAGTCGGAGGAGCCGCAGCGGTCGGCGGGGGCGGGTGCCCATGGGTAACCGGGGCAAACCGCGCGGCGTACCGGTCGACGCCACCGCCGCCCTGCTGCCCACCGGGGCCCGGCGCACCTCCAGCCCGGGCGGCGGCCGCTCCCGCGCGGAGCGGCGCAAGCTGCAGCGCAAGGTCAAGCGCAAGCGCCGGCGCGGAGCCGTGCGGGAGATACCGCTGCTGGTCGGCGTGGCCGTCCTGATAGCGCTGGTGCTGAAGACGTTCCTCGTGCAGGCCTTCGTGATCCCGTCGGGCTCGATGGAACAGACGATCCGGATCGGCGACCGCGTCCTGGTCGACAAGTTCACCCCGTGGTTCGGGTGGCAGCCGCACCGCGGGGACGTCGTCGTCTTCCACGACCCGGGCGGCTGGCTGGCCGACGAGCAGACCACCAAGGCGAACGACCCGGTCGTCGTCAAACAGCTCAAGGAGGGGCTCACCTTCATCGGTCTGCTGCCCTCGGCCAACG
Source organism: Streptomyces sp. NPDC021562 (assembly GCF_040640875.1). Classification (NCBI taxonomy): domain Bacteria; kingdom Bacillati; phylum Actinomycetota; class Actinomycetes; order Kitasatosporales; family Streptomycetaceae; genus Streptomyces; species Streptomyces sp. NPDC021562. Next base: position 131,289 of record NZ_JBFACN010000008.1, on the reverse strand, counting down.
AGAAGGACCTCATCAAACGGGTCATCGGTGTCGGCGGCGACCACGTCAAGTGCTGTGACAAGCAGGGCCGGGTGACGGTCAACGGCGTTCCCCTCACCGAGGGCAGCTACCTGTATCCGGGCAACGCCCCCTCCATGCAGGAGTTCGACATCACCGTCCCGCAGGGCCGGCTCTGGGTGATGGGCGATCACCGCGGCAACTCGGCCGATTCCCGGGCCCATCAGGACACCGCCTACGGCGGCACGGTCCCCGTCGGCAACGTGGTCGGCCGGGCGAAATGGATCGGCTGGCCGCTCGGACACTGGGCCTCGCTCGAGGAACCTAAAACCTTCGCAAGCGTTTCCCACTCCGTGTCGGGGTCGACCGCGGCTCCCCGGGTGTCGCATAGGGTTGCCTCCGACGATCCGAACGGATACGTCCAACTCCCGAGCCCTGCGGAACTCCCGCTCGTTATGGGAGTGGTGGGCCTGCGCCGTGGACGGCGCGGGCGGCGGCACGGAGTAAGGAGTTGGCGTGGGGGATGTGGCGGTAGGCGCACGGTCGGGACACGACGGCGAGGACCACGGCGGGCGCCCCGAGGAGAACGTCCCCAGCGCAGACGGTGGTTCCACCTCCGGGAGTGAGAGCGGACCGGCCGGGGGCCCGACCCCGGCCGACGGCCCGCACTCCGGCGGCGCCGGGGCCGGCCACGGCGGTGACGGGAGCGACTCGGCGGCGGGCGCGCCGAAGAAGCCCCGCTCCTTCTGGAAGGAGCTGCCGATCCTGATCGGTATCGCGCTGGTCCTGGCGCTGCTGATCAAGACGTTCCTGGTGCAGGCGTTCTCGATCCCCTCGGACTCGATGCAGAACACCCTCCAGCAGGGTGACCGCGTCCTCGTCGACAAGCTCACGCCGTGGTTCGGTTCCGAGCCGAAGCGCGGCGAGGTCGTCGTCTTCCACGACCCGGACGACTGGCTGGCGGGCGAGCCCACCGCCCAGCCGAACGCGATCCAGACCTTCCTCAGCTGGATCGGCCTGATGCCGTCCGCCCAGGAGAAGGACCTGATCAAGCGCGTCATCGGGGTCGGCGGCGACACCGTCTCCTGCAAGGGCAGCGGCCCGCTCAAGGTCAACGGCCACGCGCTGAACGAGCCCTATGTGTACCCGGGCAACACCCCGTGCAGCGTCGACGACCAGGGCGGCCAGTTCACGGTGAAGGTGCCCAAGGGCTACATCTGGGTGATGGGCGACCACCGGCAGAACTCCCGCGACTCCCGCTACAACCAGTCCGACAAGCACCACGGCATGGTCCCGGTGGGCGAGGTCGTCGGCCGGGCCATCGTCAAGGCCTGGCCGATCAACCGCTGGGGCACGCTGCCCGTCCCGGACACCTTCGACCAGTCCGGCATCAACACGCAGGCCTCCGCCGCGGCCTCCCTCTCGGTGGCCCCGCAGGGCGTGGCCGTCGCCGCCGTCCTGCCGATCGCGGTGTGGCGCCGCCGGCGGGGCGACCTGCCCGGGTCGAAGTTCGACCGGCGCGCGGCCGCCGGCACGCGCTGAACACGGCGCGCGGGCCTCGGCTGACCAGCCCATGTGAAGCCCTTGGGGAGCTTGTGACCAGGGCTGTCGAAGAAGGGCTGCCCCTGCCCGGTACCGCCGGGTAGGGTGCGGCCTCATGAGCGGCGAGAGCACGATACGCACGGCCCCGCGCAGCGGCGGAGGCACCAGCACCGGCACGGCGCGCACCCGCGGCGGGCTCGGGAACCGGTTGTCCGGGATCGCCGTGGCGCTGGGCATCGTGCTGTTCCTCGGCGGATTCGGCTGGGCGGCGGTGGTCTACCGTCCGTACACCGTGCCCACCGGTTCGATGACGCCGACGATCGACGCCGGCGACCGTGTCGTCGGCCGGCGCATCGACGGCAGCGAGGTGCGCCGGGGCGACGTCGTCGTCTTCCACGACACCAGCTGGGTCGCCAACGCGGACGTCGTCAAGCGCGTGGTCGCGGTCGGCGGGGACACGGTCGCCTGCTGCACCGACGGCAAGCTGACCGTCAACGGCAAGCGGATCGACGAACCGTATCTGCCGGCGGGCAGCCTGGCCGAGCTCCAGGGCTTCCCGACCGTCACCGTCCCCAAGGGCCGGCTCTTCCTCCTCGGCGACGAGCGGCAGGGCTCCCTCGACTCCACCGCCCACCTCACCGACGCGGCGCAGGGCACGGTCGCGCGCAGCGCGGTGAAGGCCCGGGTGGACGCCGTGATCTGGCCGATGAAGGGCATGCTCAAGCGCCCGACCGGCTTCGAGACCCTGGGCAGCCTCTCCCGGCCGGGTCCGCTGCGCACCATCGAGTTCATGATCGTGGCCGGTGCCGTGCTGGTCCTCGGCGGCGGCGCGTACGGCCCGGTCGCGAACCTGCTGGGCCGGTCCCGCACCCGCGGCCGTACGGAGCCCGCCGGTGCCCGCTGAGGCGCCGTACGAGGGCGGGCTGCGCAAGGTGGCCCGGGTCGTCCTGCTCGATCCCGACGACCGCATCCTGCTGCTGCACGGTCACGAACCGGACGACCCGGCCGACGACTGGTGGTTCACGCCGGGCGGCGGCCTGGAGGGCGACGAGACCCGTGAGCAGGCCGCGCTGCGGGAACTCGGCGAGGAGACCGGCATCACGGACGTCGAACTCGGGCCGGTGCTGTGGCGGCGGACCTGCTCCTTCCCGTTCGCCGGCCGCCGCTGGGACCAGGACGAGTGGTACTACCTGGCCCGTACGACGCAGACGGCCACCGAGGCCAGGGGCCTGACCGAGCTGGAGCGGCGCAGTGTCGCCGGAGCGCGCTGGTGGACGTGCCGGGAACTGACCCGGGCACATGAGACGGTGTATCCGACCAGACTCGCCGAGCTCTTCCGTAGGCTGCTCGACGAAGGTCCCCCCGTCAGGCCCGTCACCCTGGACACGGAAATCGTCTAGGCGCGTGCGGTACTGGCGCACAATGGTGGGATCGCACGGCTGAAGGGGAACATGCCATGAGCGCCGAGGACCTCGAGAAGTACGAGACCGAGATGGAGCTGAAGCTCTACCGGGAGTACCGCGACGTCGTCGGTCTGTTCAAATACGTGATCGAGACCGAGCGGCGTTTCTACCTCACCAACGACTACGAGATGCAGGTGCACTCGGTCCAGGGCGAGGTCTTCTTCGAGGTGTCCATGGCGGATGCGTGGGTCTGGGACATGTACAGGCCGGCCCGGTTCGTGAAGCAGGTCCGCGTCCTCACGTTCAAGGACGTGAACATCGAGGAGCTGAACAAGAGCGATCTGGAGCTGCCGGGCGGCTGAGCCCCTCCGGGCGGCCGCTCGTGTGGGTGACGCAGTTGTCCACAACCGCCGAGTAGCTCACCAAGATCAACAGCCGGGCCGGGTGTGCGTGACGGTTGGCGCCGGAGGTGGTGCCGACATGAACACCAATCGGGCCCGCGGCGCACTCGGCAGGTACGGCGAGGCGCTGGCCGCGCGGCGGCTGACGGAGACCGGGCTGACCGTCCTGGAGCGCAACTGGCGCTGCGGCAGGACGGGCGAGATCGACATCGTGGCGCGGGACGGGGACGTCCTGGTCGTCTGCGAGGTCAAGACCCGGCGGGCGGGTCCCTTCGGGCAGCCCCTGGCCGGGGTTACCCCCGGCAAGGCGCAGCGGCTGCGCGGCCTCGCCGAACACTGGATCCACGCCCACGGCGGGGCGCCGCCGGGCGGCGTCCGCATCGACGTGGTCGGCGTGCTCCTGCCGCGGCGCGGGGCACCCGTCGTCGAGCACGTGCGAGGGGTGGCCTGAGATGGGCTTCGCACGGACGTGCTCGGTGGCGCTGGTGGGCGTCGAGGGCGTGGTGGTGGAGGTCCAGGCGGACCTGGAGCCCGGGGTGGCGGCCTTCACGCTGGTGGGGCTGCCGGACAAGAGCCTGACGGAGAGCAAGGACCGGGTACGGGCGGCGGTGGTCAACTCGGGGACCCAGTGGCCTTCGAAGAAACTGACGGTGGGACTGAGTCCGGCGTCGGTGCCGAAGGCCGGCTCGGGCTTCGACCTCGCCGTGGCGTGCGCTGTACTCGGCGCCGCCGAGCGGGTCGACCCGCGGGTACTCGCCGACATCGTGATGATCGGGGAGCTCGGGCTGGACGGACGGGTACGTCCGGTACGGGGCATCCTGCCCGCGGTACTGGCCGCAGCCGACGCCGGATACGAGCAGGTGGTCGTGCCGGAATGCGCGGCCGCCGAAGCCTCACTGGTACCGAACGTCTCCGTGCTGGGCGTGCGGAGCCTGCGGCAACTGATCGCGATCCTCGCGGACGAGCCGGTCCCCGACGAGGAGCCGGACGACCCGGGACGACCAGATCCGCTGCTCGCCGGGCTCCGGGTGCCCGGCTCGGGCGCGGCCACGGGGATGCACCGTGCCGGATCCGCGCACCAGGACCACGGCCACGACATGGCGGACGTCGTCGGCCAGCTGTCGGCGCGGACAGCCGTCGAGGTGGCGGCGGCAGGTGGCCACCACCTCTTCCTCGAGGGACCGCCGGGCGCCGGCAAGACCATGCTCGCGGAGCGGCTGCCGACCGTGCTGCCCAGGCTGACCCGGGGGGAGTCGCTCGAAGTCACGGCGGTGCACTCGGTGGCGGGACTTCTGCCGCCGGGCAAGCCCCTGATCGACGTCGCCCCCTACTGCGCTCCACACCACTCGGCCACCATGCAGGCTCTGGTGGGCGGCGGCCCCGGCATCGCCCGTCCCGGGGCGGTCTCGCTCTCCCATCGAGGCGTTTTCTTCCTCGACGAGACGCCGGAGTTCAACACCCAGGCGCTCGACGCGCTGCGACAACCGCTGGAGGCCGGCCACGTCGTGATCGCGCGCAGCGCGGGCGTCGTGCGGTTCCCGGCGAGGTTCCTCATGGTCCTCGCGGCCAACCCGTGCCCTTGCGGGCGGTTCTCGCTGACCGACGACTTCTGCGAGTGCCCGCCCTCGGCGATCCGCCGCTACCAGGCCAGGCTCTCCGGTCCGCTCCTCGACCGGGTGGACCTGCGCGTGCAAGTGGACCGGGTCACCCGCGCCCAGCTCACCGACCTGGGCGTCCGCGGCGAATCCACGGCGGTGGTCGCCGACCGGGTACGGGCGGCCAGGGAGCGGGCGGCGCTGCGATTCGCCGGTACACCCTGGGCGACCAACAGCGAGGTGCCGGGCCGTGAGCTGCGCAGCCGCTGGCATGCGGCGCGGGGCGCGATGGACGAGGCCGAGCGCAACCTGGAGCGAGGCGTCCTGACCGCCCGCGGCATCGACCGCGTCCTGCGGGTCGCCTGGACGGTCGCGGACCTCCTGGGCCACGACAGGCCCGGTGCCGCGGACGTCGCCCTGGCGCTACAGCTGCGCACCGGGGTCCCGCGAGGCGTGCCGATGGCCCTCGGGGCGCTGACGTGACCGGCGAGGACCGCGGCGGCGAACTGCTCGACCGGGTCTTTCTGACCCGGGTTCTCGAACCCGGTGACGAGGTGGGTGGGCGGTGGCTTCGGGAGTACGGGGCGTCGGAGGTGGTCCGCCGCCTGCGCGCCGGTGGTGCGCTGCCGCTGCCCGGGGTGAGCGGAACCCGCTGGACCGGTCTCCTGGCCCGGGCCGCCCAGGCCGACCCGGAACGCGACCTCGCGACCGCCCGGAACGCCGGGACACGCTTCGTCGCCCCCGGCGACGTCGAATGGCCCGCTCAGCTCGACGACCTCGGTGACGCCCGCCCCCTCGGGCTCTGGGTGCGGGGGCGGCCCAGTCTGCGGATGTGGGCGCTGCAGGCCGTCGCCGTCGTCGGCGCCCGGGCCTGCACCGAATACGGCGCCCACATGGCGGCCGACCTCGCCGCGGGCCTCGCCGAGCGCGGCTGGGTGGTGGTGTCCGGCGGTGCCTACGGGGTCGACGGCGCCGCCCACCGCGGAGCCCTCGGCGCCGGCGGGGCCACCGTGGCCGTACTGGCCTGCGGGGTGGACCGGCCCTATCCCCGCGGACACGCCGGGCTGATCGACAGGATCGCCGAACAGGGACTGGTGGTGGGGGAGTTGCCGCCCGGCGAGCACCCGACCGCCAGCAGATTCGTGCTCCGCAACCGGGTCATCGCCGCGCTCACCAGGGGAACCGTCGTCGTGGAGGCCGCCCACCGCAGCGGCTCGCTGGTCACCGCGCGGGCGGCGCAACGGCTCGGCCGGTTCACCATGGGCGTGCCCGGACCGGCCACCAGCGGCCTCTCCGCCGGGGTGCACGACCTGCTGAGAGGCGAGTCCACGCTGGTCACGGATGCCGCCGAGGTCGTCGAACTCGTCGGTGACATCGGCCGGCTGGCGCCGGTCGGACGCGGCCCCGTGCTCCCGCGCGACCTGCTGGAGCCCGGCGCCCGGCAGGTCCTGGCCGCGCTGCCCGGCAACCGGCCGGCATCACCCGAAGAGGTGGCACGCGGCGCGCAGACGTCCGAGGACGAGGCCGTCGCCAGGCTGTACGAACTCCGAGCACTTGGTTACGTCGAACGACACGGCGACGGCTGGAAGTTGACACGCCAGGCGCTGATCTCGGTCAGGGACGGTCGGACTCGGCGCTGACCGAGCGTGTTCGGCCGTCCGGGGGAACGCCCGACGCCCTTGGGAATTCCCGGAGTTGACGCCGTCGCGCGATCACGCAGAGCGACGCCCCGCAGGCGGTCCGACGCGCCGTACAGGGGGTTCGCGCAGGGGTGGAGCCTCGCTGTTCGCGCACCGCGACTCCTCAGTCACGCTACGCTCACGAAAGGCCCCGCACGGACCACGCCGTACGGCGACCGACACAGACCCTGCCCACCCCTCCCACCGGCTCCCCCCCGTCCCGACCCACTCCATCCTCGGCGCATCACGGCAATTCCTGGCACTTAACAGCAGAACGGCACAAGGCGACGAATGCCCCAGCACACCTCCGGGTCCGACCGGGCGGCCATCCCCCCAGCCGCCCGCGACGGTGGCAGCGTGCGGCCGCCCGCTCCCTCGACGCTCGACGAGCTGTGGCGGTCGTACAAGGCGACAGGGGACGACCGGCTGCGGGAGCAGCTGATCCTGCACTACTCGCCGCTGGTCAAGTACGTGGCCGGGCGGGTGAGCGTCGGGCTGCCGCCCAACGTGGAGCAGGCCGACTTCGTCTCCTCCGGGGTGTTCGGGCTGATCGACGCGATCGAGAAGTTCGACGTCGACCGGGAGATCAAGTTCGAGACCTACGCCATCACCCGGATCCGCGGCGCCATGATCGACGAACTGCGGGCGCTGGACTGGATCCCCCGCTCCGTCCGGCAGAAGGCCCGCAACGTCGAGCGGGCCTACGCCACGCTGGAGGCGCGGCTGCGCAGAACGCCCTCGGAGAGCGAGGTGGCCGCGGAGCTGGGCATCGAGGTCGACGAGCTCCATGCCGTCTTCAGCCAGCTGTCGCTGGCCAACGTGGTGGCCCTGGAGGAGCTCCTGCACGTCGGCGGTGAGAGCGGCGACGGCCTGAGCGTCATGGACACGCTGGAGGACACCGCCGCGGACAACCCCGTGGAGGTGGCCGAGGACCGGGAGCTGCGGCGCTTCCTGGCCCGGGCGATCAACACGCTGCCCGAGCGGGAGAAGACCGTGGTCACCCTCTACTACTACGAGGGACTCACCCTCGCCGAGATCGGGAACGTGCTCGGGGTCACCGAGAGCCGGGTCAGCCAGATCCACACCAAGTCGGTGCTGCAGCTGCGCGCGAAGCTGGCCGCTTTCGGCCGCTGACCGGGGGTTTCCGGTCGTCGCCGGGCCGGGGTGCCGGCGTCCCCGTCGCGCTGCCTCCCGTCCGGGCCGGTGCGTCCGTACAGTGGACGGCGTGCCAAGGATTCGAGCGGCCTCCGTGGCCGAGCACCGGTCGATGCAGCGAGCCGCCCTGCTGGACGCAGCGCGGTCCCTCCTGTCCGAGGGCGGTACGGAGGCGCTGACGTTCCCGGCGCTGGCCGAGCGGACGGGGCTCGCGCGGTCGTCGGTGTACGAGTACTTCCGCTCCCGGGCCGCCGTGGTCGAGGAGCTGTGCGCGGCCGACTTCCCCGTGTGGGCGGCGGAGGTCGAGGCCGCGATGGAGCGGGCGGCCTCCGCCGAGGGCAAGGTCGAGGCGTATGTGCGACAGCAGCTGGCCCTGGTCGGGGACCGGCGGCACCGGGCGGTGGTCGCGATCTCGGCGAGCGAGCTCGATGCCGGGGCCCGAGAGAAGATCCGGGCCGCGCACGGGGGACTGGTCGCGATGATCGTCGCCGCGCTGGGGGAGCTGGGGCACGAGCAGCCCCGGCTGGCCGCGATGCTGGTGCAGGGGATCGTGGACGCGGCGGTGCGCCGTATCGAGCTGGGCGCGGCGGAGGATCCCGTGGTGATCACCGACGCGGCGGTGGCCATGGCGCTGCGGGGTGTGCGGGGCTGATCAGCACCCCCGCGGGGGCGCGCGGAACTGCGTGATCAGCCCCCCCCGCCCGCGGTCGCGCGACCGTCCCCGTCACCCCTCCGGCAGCGGGACCCCCAGCACCGGCAGCAGTCTCGACGGCCCCCGGTTCAGCAACCACGGCGGCACCAGCAGCAACGGGTCCAGGTACACCTCCCCCCTGAGCAGCCCCCAGTGCACGCACACCGCCGCCCCGCAGTGCGCTCCCGTCCCCTCGACCGCCCCCACCACCTGCCCCGCCGCCACCTCCTCCCCCTTTCGCACCGTCGCCGTCACCGGCTCATAGGTCGTGCGCAGCCCGGTGCCCGCCAGCTCCACCGACACCACGCCCCGGCCCGCGACCCGCCCCGCGTAGGAGACCCGGCCCGCCGCCACGGCCCGCACCGGTTCCCCCGCGGCCGTGCCCAGATCGACCCCCCGGTGCCCGGGCCCGTACACCGACGCCGGGGGCTCCCAGCCGCGCAGGACCGGCGGTCGTACCCCCACCGGCCACACCCGGGCGACGGCCGGAACCGGTGCCGGGGCGGGTGCCCCGCCGTCCGCCCGGGCACCTGCCACCGTCACCGCCAGGACCAGCGGCAACACCGTCGCCGCCCACACCCGCCGCATCGTTCGTCGCATGCCGACACCGTCCCGCAGCGCGCCGATCTTGGCCGGTACCTGTGGACCGTGCCCAGGTTGTGGACAGCGGCGTCACCCGGTGCCCCGCCGGTCCCGTACACTTCTTCTGGCGATCCGGGCCACCGGGTCGACTTCGCACGCCCCGACATCCGGCCGGTACGGCAGGTGTCAGCGCTACTCGGTCCTTCGTGGCACAGCGCGCACGGGCGTCAGGCGCGGGAGCCGTCCGGCATCCGCGGCACAACCGAGAAATTCAAGGAGATACGGCCATGGCCGTCGTCACGATGCGGGAGCTGCTGGAGAGCGGCGTCCACTTCGGTCACCAGACCCGTCGCTGGAACCCGAAGATGAAGCGCTTCATCTTCACCGAGCGCAACGGCATCTACATCATCGACCTGCTCCAGTCGCTGTCGTACATCGACCGCGCCTACGAGTTCGTCAAGGAGACCGTCGCCCACGGCGGCACGGTCATGTTCGTCGGCACGAAGAAGCAGGCGCAGGAGGCCATCGCCGAGCAGGCCACCCGCGTCGGCATGCCCTACGTCAACCAGCGCTGGCTGGGCGGCATGCTCACCAACTTCTCGACCGTCTACAAGCGTCTGCAGCGCCTCAAGGAGCTCGAGCAGATCGACTTCGAGGACGTCGCCGCTTCCGGTCTGACCAAGAAGGAGCTTCTCGTGCTCTCGCGCGAGAAGGCCAAGCTGGAGAAGACCCTCGGTGGTATCCGCGAGATGCAGAAGGTGCCCAGCGCCGTCTGGATCGTGGACACCAAGAAGGAGCACATCGCCGTCGGCGAGGCCCGGAAGCTCAACATCCCGGTCGTCGCGATCCTCGACACCAACTGCGACCCCGACGAGGTCGACTACAAGATCCCGGGCAACGACGACGCGATCCGCTCCGTCACCCTGCTCACCCGCGTGATCGCCGACGCGGTCGCCGAGGGCCTCATCTCCCGCTCCCGTGTCGCCACCGGTGACAAGGGCGAGAAGGCCGCGGGCGAGCCGCTGGCCGAGTGGGAGCGCGACCTGCTCGAGGGCGAGAAGAAGGCCGACGAGGCGGAGAAGCCCGCCGAGGCTCCCGCCGCGGAGGCCGCTGAGGCGCCTGCCGCCGAGGCTCCGGCCGCCGAGGCCGCCGAGGCTCCGGCCGCGGACGCCGAGCAGGCCTGACCCGTCAGCGTCGACGGCGGGGGCGGCGACATCCCGAACGCCCCCGCCGTTCACCCACAGGTTCGCGGTCTACATCCACGTGTGGACCGTGGATCGGGCAGATCTCCCGACTTCGAGAAAGACTTAACGACTCATGGCGAACTACACCGCCGCTGACGTCAAGAAGCTCCGCGAGCTCACCGGCGCCGGCATGATGGACTGCAAGAAGGCGCTGGACGAGGCCGAGGGCAGCGTCGACAAGGCCGTCGAGGCGCTCCGCATCAAGGGCCAGAAGGGCGTCGCCAAGCGCGAGGGCCGCTCCGCCGAGAACGGCGCCGTGGTCTCGATCATCGCCGACGACAACTCCTCCGGCGTCCTCGTCGAGCTGAAGTGCGAGACGGACTTCGTCGCCAAGGGCGAGAAGTTCCAGGCCGTCGCCAACGCCATCGCCGAGCACGTCGCCAAGACCTCCCCGGCCGACCTGGAGGCCCTGCTCGCCTCCGAGATCGAGGCCGGCAAGACCGTCCAGGCGTTCGTCGACGAGGCCAACGCCAACCTCGGTGAGAAGATCGTCCTGGACCGCTTCGCGCAGTTCTCCGACGGCTTCGTGCTCGCCTACATGCACCGCACGATGCCCGACCTGCCCCCGCAGATCGGTGTCCTCGTCGAGCTGGACAAGCCGAACGCCGAGGTCGCCAAGGGCGTCGCCCAGCACATCGCCGCCTTCGCGCCGAAGTACCTCTCCCAGGAGGACGTCCCGGCCGAGGTCGTCGAGTCCGAGCGCCGGATCGCCGAGGAGACCACCCGCGCCGAGGGCAAGCCCGAGGCCGCGATCGCGAAGATCGTCGAGGGTCGTCTGAACGGCTTCTTCAAGGACGCCACGCTGCTCGGCCAGCCGTACGCGCTCGACAACAAGAAGTCCGTCCAGAAGGTCCTGGACGAGGCCGGTGTCACCCTGAAGCGCTTCACCCGCATCAAGGTCGGCATCTGAGTCCGTACCCCGATCGACGCGCGACCCACGGGGAAATCCCGATAGGGTCGGTCGAGAGCAGTCGTCCGGGTACCCGGCCACAGCCAGGGTCGTGACGGACGGCAGCAGATCTGACGAGGAGGCCATTGCCGCGCATGGGCAGCGAAAAGCGACCCCACCGGCAATGGCCTTCTTCGTATGTGCACCACGTGAAAGAGGCGGGATCTCCATGACCACCAAGGCCCAGAAGAGCGACGACGGCAAAGTACGCGGCCGGTTTCTGCTGAAGCTGTCCGGTGAGGCCTTCTCCGGTGGCGGGGGCCTGGGCGTCGACCCCGACGTGGTGCACAAGATCGCCCGTGAGATCGCGGCCGTCGTACGGGACGGCGCCGAGATCGCGGTCGTCATCGGCGGCGGCAACTTCTTCCGCGGCGCCGAGCTCCAGCAGCGCGGCATGGACCGGGCCCGCTCCGACTACATGGGCATGCTCGGCACCGTGATGAACTGCCTGGCCCTCCAGGACTTCCTGGAGAAGGAGGGCATCGACTCGCGCGTGCAGACCGCGATCACCATGGGGCAGGTCGCCGAGCCGTACATCCCGCTGCGGGCCGTGCGCCACCTGGAGAAGGGCCGCGTGGTCATCTTCGGCGCCGGTATGGGAATGCCGTACTTCTCCACCGACACCACCGCCGCCCAGCGCGCCCTGGAGATCGACGCCGAGGCGCTGCTCATGGGCAAGAACGGCGTGGACGGGGTCTACGACTCCGACCCCAAGACCAACCCCGACGCCGTCAAGTTCGACTCCCTCGGCTACGGCGAGGTCATCACCCGCGAGCTCAAGGTCGCCGACGCCACCGCGATCACGCTCTGCCGGGACAACAAGCTGCCGATCCTGGTCTTCGAGCTGCTCGCCGAGGGCAATATCGCGCGGGCCGTCAAGGGTGAGAAGATCGGCACGTTGGTGGGTGACCAGGGCAGCCGGGCCTGACCGGCGACGCCTGAGGACCCTGACCGGGGGATGGACATTGTCCGGCCGGTCGGGAACCGTGCAGCTAAGAAGACGCGACGCAGCCGGCCGCCGCCCGCAACGGAACCGCAGCCGGGCCTTACTCAAGACACGCAGGAGCAAGTGGTGATCGAAGAGACCCTCCTCGAGGCCGAGGAGAAGATGGAGAAGGCCGTCGTGGTCGCCAAGGAGGACTTCGCCGCGATCCGCACCGGCCGTGCGCACCCGGCGATGTTCAACAAGATCGTGGCCGACTACTACGGCGCGCCGACGCCGATCAACCAGCTGGCCTCGTTCTCCGTGCCGGAACCGCGCATGGCGGTCGTGACCCCGTTCGACAAGACGGCCCTGCGCAACATCGAGCAGGCGATCCGCGACTCGGACCTGGGCGTCAACCCGAGCAACGACGGCAACATCATCCGAGTGGTGTTCCCCGAGCTCACCGAGGAGCGCCGCCGCGACTACATCAAGGTCGCCAAGGGCAAGGCGGAGGACTCCCGGGTGTCGATCCGTTCCGTGCGCCGCAAGGCCAAGGACGCCATCGACAAGCTGATCAAGGACGGCGAGGTCGGCGAGGACGAGGGCCGCCGCGCCGAGAAGGAGCTCGACGACACCACCGCGAAGTACGTCGCACAGGTGGACGAGCTCCTCAAGCACAAGGAAGCGGAACTTCTCGAAGTCTGATGAACGACTCATCCTGGGGAGCCCCGCCGCCCGCCGGGCCGCAGGCCGGGCAGGCCGGGGCACCGGCCGGGTACTGGCGGCCGACCGATCAGGGCCCCGGCCCCGCCGACGGCTCCGGCCAGGGCCCCGCCCACGGCTCCGGCGGCGGTCACGCCCACGGCGCCGGCCAGGGCCACGGGTTCGGTCCCGCCTCCGGTGCCGGCCAGGGCCACGGGCGCATGCCCGCCGAGGCTCCCGCCCAGGGCTACGGCCCCGTCGACGGCTCGGGTCAGGGGCACGCCCACGGCTCCGGCCAAGGGCACGCCCAGGGCTACGGCGCCGGTCCCGTCGACGGCTCCGCCCAGTACGGGAGGGGCCACGCCCACGGCTACGACCAGGGGTATGCCCAGGGAGCCGCCCCGGCGGGTCCCGCGTACGATGCGCATGACGCGCAGCAGACTCGCCCCATGCCCATCGTGCCCGACGACGTACCCCCGTACGGCGGTGACCAGGACGACGACCGGGGGGCCGCTCGGCTGAGCGGCCCCTTGTTCCGCAACGACACCTCGTCGGCGCAGCCCCTGCCTCACGCGGCCGCGCCGCAGAATCCGGAGCCCATGCCCGAGGTCCCGCAGCCGGCGTCCGCGCCGCAGAAGAAGAGCGCGGGACGCGACCTGGGTGCGGCCATAGGCGTCGGCGTCGGACTGGGCGTCGTGATCGTGGCGTCCCTCTTCGTCGTCAAGGCCGTCTTCGTGGGCGTGGTGGCGGTCGCGGTCGTGGTGGGACTGTGGGAGCTGACCAGCCGGCTCCAGGAGCGCAAGGGCATCAAGGCGCCCCTGGTCCCGTTGGCGCTCGGCGGCGCCGCCATGGTGGTCGCCGGCTATGCGCGCGGTGCCGAGGGCGCCTGGGTGGCCCTCGCGCTCACCGGGCTCGCGGTCCTGGTCTGGCGGATGACGGAACCGCCGGACGGCTATCTCAAGGACGTCACGGCGGGCCTCTTCGCGGCGTTCTACGTCCCGTTCCTGGCCACGTTCGTCGCGATGATGCTCACCGCCGGGGACGGCCCGCAGCGGGTGCTGACCTTCCTCCTCCTCACGGTCGTCAGCGACACCGGCGCGTACGCGGTCGGCTGGCGGTTCGGCACCCACAAGCTCGCCCCGCGCATCAGCCCCGGCAAGACCCGCGAGGGCCTGGTCGGGGCGGTGTTGTTCGCCATGGTCGCGGGCGCGCTGTGCATGCAGTTCCTCATCGACGACGGCACCTGGTGGCAGGGTCTGCTGCTGGGGCTCGCGGTCGCGGCCAGCGCCACGCTCGGCGACCTCGGCGAGTCCATGATCAAGCGGGACCTGGGCATCAAGGACATGGGCACGCTGCTGCCGGGCCACGGCGGCATCATGGACCGCCTGGACTCGCTGCTGCCGACGGCTCCGGTGGTGTGGCTGCTGATGGTGCTGTTCGTCGGCAGCGGCTGAGGCACGCGCCCGGCACCGCCACGGGCATCGTCACGGGCCGCGGACCGGTACCGGCTGTCGTACCCCTCTCGTGAGTGGGCCCCGCCCTGCGCAGGACGGGGCCCACCGGCACGTCCGCCCCGGATGCCGCACCAGAAATCGCACCCCCGCGCCGGTCATCGGCAGACTCCCGGTGAGGACGCCGTGTCCTCCGACGTCCAGGGAGTGTGCCCATGCCCCTCGACCCGTCCCCGGCCGCCGGCCCGTCCCCCGTCCCGGACCCGCCACCGGTGCGGTTCTGGCCCGTCGACGACCTGCCCGCGCTCGCACCCGACCCGTTCCTCGACGAGCTGCTGAGCGAGGAGCCGGTCACCCGGATCAGGCTCCCGCACGGCGAGGGCCACGCCTGGCTGGTCACCCGGTACGAGGACGTCCGCTTCGTCACCTCCGACCCGCGGTTCTCCCGGGAGCGGGTCGTCGGCCGCGACGTCACCAGCATGCGCCCGGAACCGGTGGCCTCGCAGACGGCGGGCCTGCAGTACATCGACCCGCCCCGGCACAACCGGCTGCGCCGGGTCGTCGCCCGGGCTTTCACCGGGCGCGCCATGCAGCGGCTGCGGCCGACGGCGGAGCGCCGGGCCGGTGAACTGCTCGACACGATGGCGGCCGCGGGGCCGCCCGCCGACCTCATGGAGCATCTCCACGGTCCCTTCCCGATCGCCGTGGTCCGTGACTTCCTCGGCGTCGACGAGAAGGACTGGCACCGCTGGGCGGCGACCGGCGAGGCCCTGCTGTCCGCCGGCGCCGACTCCGAACAGCGTGCCGGAGAGGCCGCACGGGCCACCCGGGCCCGGATCGCCGAGCTGCTGCGAAGCCGCCGGGAGGAACCCCGGGAGGACCTCGCCGGGGTGCTGGCGCAGGCCACCGACGCGGGCGAGATCACCGCGGACGAGGCGATCTCCCTGGCCACCGCCGTCCAGGTCAGCGGCGGACACGCGGTCCGCAACAACAGCGGCTCGATGATGTACGCGCTGCTCACCCACCCCGAACACCTGGACCGGCTGCGCCGGGAGCCGGAGCTGCTGCCCAGGGCCGTCGACGAACTGTTCCGCTACGTCCCGCACCGCAACGGCGTCGGCATCCCGCGTGTCGCCGTCGAGGACGTCGAGGTCGGCGGCCGGCTGATCCGGGCCGGCGAGGTCGTCTACAACGCCTACGTCTCCGCCAACCGCGACCCCGCGGTCTTCACCGATCCCGACCGCCTGGACTTCGACCGCGCGGACGGCCCCCACCTGGCCTTCGGGCACGGTCCCCACCACTGCATGGCCGCGATCATGGCCCGGATGGAGGCCGAGGTGATGATCGGCTCGGTCCTCACCCGCTTCCCCGGCATCCGGCTGGCCGTACCCCCGGAGCAGGTCGGGTTCCAGACCCAGGGCCTGATCCGCGGCCCCCGCACCCTGCCGGTGACCTGGTGACCTGGTGACCTGGTGACCTGGCCGACGGCCGGTCAGCCGAGCGCGCGCGGGACGGCACCCTCGCGTGAGGCGGCCCGCAGGCGCAGGCCGGCGGTCGCGAGCCCCACGAAGGTGGTGACCCGGTAGGCGGCTTCCGGGCCGGGCGGCTCGCTCAGCCGGTGGCGGCGGGCGGTCCCCGCGGTCAGGAGCGTCAGCGTCGCCATGGCCAGGGCGGCCCCCTCGCAACCGTGCGGCCCGGTACCGAAGGAGAGGAAGGCACCGGGTTTCGCCGACGAGCCGGGTTCGTCCGAGCCCTCGTCGTCGAGCCAGCGCTCCGGCCGGAACCGGTCCGGATCGGGGTGTTCCCGCGCGTCGCGGTGGGCGGTGTAGGGGCAGACGAGAACGGTCGACCCGGCGTCGATGCCGTAGCCGGCGAGCTCGGTCCGGTGCCCGGCCTGCCGGGTCAGCAGCCAGCTCGGCGGGTGCAGCCGGAGCACCTCGTGCACCAGGGCCCGGGTGTACCGCAGGCTTTCGAGGTGCTCCCCGGTGGTCGCCGCCGGGTCCGCGGGCAGCAGGGCGGCCTCAGCGGCCACGCGGTCCGCCGCCTCCGGGTACCGCGCCAGGTGGAGCAGGATCCAGCCGGCCGCCCGGGAAGGTGCCTCGAAGGTGGCGACGGTGATGCCCGGGAGGGTGTCGAGGACGGCCTGCTCCGGCAGCGGGCCGTGGCGGGGGGAGGGCTGGAGCATCTGCCCGAGCATGTCGTCACCCGGTGGGCCCGACGAGAGGCGCCGGCGGACGACGGGTCGCAACGCCTCGGTGAAGGCGACCTGCTGCCGGGTGCGGAACCGCCGTGCCGGTGTCGGGATCCAGGGCGGCCAGACCCAGCGCGAGGGGAGTGCGAGCAGTTCCCGGGCCAGGAACAGCTGTGCGGCGAAGGGCAGCAGGGCCGGCGCGTCCTCGGAGAACAGGTAGCGCACGCCGACCTCCGCCAGCACGTGCCGTACGAGGGGCAGGACCTCGACGTCCCGGTCCGTGGGCCACCGCTCGGCCAGTTGAGCGGTCCCGGCCGCGATCTCACCGGTCCGGGCCACGACCGCCTGCGGCCGCAGCCCGCGCATCCGGGCGGCGTGGGCCCGGGCCCGTTCCTCGGGCGTCGGCGCTCGGCTCGCCGGCCGCAACGGCGGGAAGAGGGGCGACGACGCCTTGGGGAAATCCCGTGCGCGGCGCAGGACCTCCTCGCACGCACCGGCCGTGGCGGCCACGTAGACCCCCGGCTCCAGCTGCCAGACGTCCCCGCACTCCGCCGCGCCGCGGCGGGCCGTGGCGAGCCGGTCATGGCTCCAGGCCGCGAAGCTGCCTCCGGGCAGCCGCGGCGGCTCCTTCGGTGAGCCCATGAGAACGTTGGCCGGCGGGAGCCGCTCGGGGTCCCCGCCGGCGGTGCGGTCAGGCCGAGTCGTCGCCGGCGTACGCGTCCCACTCGTGTTCGCCGTACGCACCGTAGTGGCGGGTGAAGAACAGCTTGCCGAGCAGCTTGGCGATCATGATGGACTCCTCACTCCTGTCGGCAGACCGAATGCCACAAGCCCCATATTGCCACATATGCGACTTATATGATATGAGGCCCGAGGTCGCCATGACGTGCCCCGGGCCACCCATGTGGATCTGCGGTCGTCTCTGGGCCGTCAGACTCGCGCAGCCGCACCTACGCCGTCGGGAACCTCAGCGCCGCCGGGAAAACTTCCAGTTGTTCTGGCACAGCTTGAACAGGACGAATGCTCCGCAGAGCACCCAGACGACCAAGAAGGCCCATAACAACCACGGAGGCCCGTCCGGACGCTCTGCCAGTTGAACCGCTGCCGCATAAGAAGAGGTCATTCCTCGCGCGTGCCCGGCTGTGCCAGCAGGAACACGCGGTCGACTGCCTTCCGCGTACGCTCCTGACTCGACGGCATCTAGCAGCAGCGAGGCGTAGAAGTTCCGCAGGGCGTGCATGCCGTGCTCACAAGCTGACTCGTACTTGCCGTCCTCCCCGGCTGCCGCGATCAACCCAGCTGACACAAGAGAGGCTTCCATTCCTGGAAGTTGACGTTGCTGGGCCAGTAGACGGGCCGACACCTTCGGAGCGACCACGACCTTGCCTCGGATCAGCTTCACTTGCCGCAGCACTCGGATGAGACCGCCGTCAAAATCGAGTGCATCCTCAGCCAGTCCCACGATCTCGCCCGGACGGAGACCGCATCCAGCACCGACGTCCACAATCAACGATCACGCACTCTTTCCCTTTCGCTACGCGGACAGGCCCAGGCCACTGGACCGGGCCCGTTTGCCCGCCAACGCGTCGCCCACGCGGCAACGGCTGTTCCGGGCGCACGGGCCGCAGCCTCCGGAGACCCTCTTCGACGTCGGTGAGGACCTGATGACCGAGGAGTACCTGGGGCTGCGCGAAGCGTTCGAGGAGCTGGGAGCTTCCACCAGGCTCGTCTGTGTGTTCTTCACGGCTGACGCCGAGAACGGCATCCATGCCATTCACTGGGGCGACGCCCATCTCGAACCCGACCGCACCTTTACATGGCCGTACAGGGAACGGCTCCCGGTTGCTCCAGCGGAGATGGGATGACGGGCCGTGGCACCGCCACCTGGGCGCCTACGGCGACGGCTGATCGACTCCTGGGCCGTCCCTGGGCCGTCCGAGGTCGACCAACGCTGACAGTCGGTGCCTACGGGTGACCACCCCCACCCCGCTCTGGCCTGGGCTACCAGAGTCGATCTGCGACACTGGTACCACCATGCCCAAGCCCGGAGAACTCACTTTCGTCGCCCCGCGCGGAGCCAAGAAGCCGCCGCGGCATCTCGCCGATCTCTCGCCCGCCGAGCGCAAGGACGCGGTGGCCGAGGCCGGGGAGAAGCCGTTCCGTGCCAAGCAGCTCTCGCAGCACTACTTCGCGCGGTACACGCACGACCCCGAGCAGTGGACGGACATCCCGGCCGGCTCCCGGGACAAGCTGCGGGAGGCCCTGTTCCCGGAGCTGATGACCGTCGTACGGCATCTGTCCACGGACGAGGGCACCACCCGCAAGACGCTGTGGCGGCTGTTCGACGGCACGCTCGTCGAGTCGGTGCTGATGCGCTACCCGGACCGGGTGACCATGTGCATCAGCTCGCAGGCGGGGTGCGGGATGAACTGCCCGTTCTGCGCGACCGGGCAGGCGGGCCTGGACCGGAACCTGTCCACCGCGGAGATCGTCCACCAGATCGTCGACGGTATGCGGGCGCTGCGGGACGGGGACGTCCCCGGGGGACCGGCGCGGCTCTCCAACATCGTCTTCATGGGGATGGGCGAACCGCTCGCCAACTACAAGCGGGTGGTCGGCGCCATCCGGGCGCTGACCGACCCGGCGCCCGACGGGCTCGGCCTCTCGCAGCGCGGGATCACCGTGTCCACCGTCGGACTCGTCCCGGCCATCCACCGGTTCGCCGACGAGGGCTTCAAGTGCCGGCTCGCGATCTCCCTGCACGCCCCCGACGACGAACTGCGCGACACCCTCGTCCCGGTCAACACCCGGTGGAAGGTCCGCGAGGTCCTCGACGCCGGATTCGAGTACGCCGAGAAGAGCGGCCGCCGGCTGTCCATCGAGTACGCGCTCATCCGGGACATCAACGACCAGGCATGGCGCGGTGACCGGCTCGGCCGGCTGCTCAAGGGCAAGCCCGTGCACGTCAACCTCATCCCGCTGAACCCCACCCCGGGCTCCAAGTGGACCGCCTCGCGGCCCGAGGACGAGAAGGCGTTCGTCGAGGCGATCGCCGCGCACGGGGTGCCCGTCACCATCCGGGACACCCGTGGTCAGGAGATCGACGGGGCCTGTGGCCAGCTCGCGGCCACCGAGCGGTAATCTGAGGGCCGCAGGTACATCTTCATATTCCGACAGGGGAGCGCCACAGCGCTGAGAGTGCGGCAATCGGGCCGCAGACCCTCTGAACCTCGCCCAGGTCATTCTGGGTAGGAAGTTCGGTCATCACTCAAGCTGTTGCGCCCTGCCCGCGAGCCCCGTGCTCACGGGCAGGGCCGCGTCTCTTCCTGGTCCACCCCAGGAGGAAAACACCAGTGCACACCAGAACCCTCGTGGCCGCGGCCGCCGCGCTCGGTCTCGTCACGCTGTCCGCGTGCTCGTCCTCGGGCACCGGAGCCGACTCCAGGACCGTCACCCTGGTCAGCCACGACTCGTGGGCCGTCTCCAAGAACGTGCTCAAGGACTTCGAGAAGCAGTCCGGCTACCAGGTGAAGGTCCTCAAGGACGGCGACGCCGGACAGGCCGTCAACAAGGCGATCCTGACCAAGGACAACCCCCAGGGCGACGTCTTCTTCGGCGTCGACAACACCCTGCTGTCCAGGGCTCTCGACAACGGGTTGTTCCAGCCGTACGAGGCCAAGGGCCTGGACCAGGTCGGCACGGCGTACCAGCTCGACGCCGGCAAGCACCGGGTGACGCCCATCGACTACGGCGACATCTGCGTGAACTACGACAAGGCGTACTTCAGCGAGCACAAGCTGACGCCGCCCACGTCGTACGCCGATCTCGTCAAGCCGCAGTACAAGAACCTCCTGGTCACGGAGAACGCCGCCACCTCCTCGCCTGGCCTCGGGTTCCTGCTGGGCTCCGCCGCCCGGTACGGGGACGGCGGCTGGCCGGACTACTGGAAGAAGCTCAAGGCCAACGGCGTGAAGGTCGTCGACGGCTGGGAGCAGGCCTACAACGAGGAGTTCTCCGGCTCGGCCGGCGGCAAGAAGGCCAAGGGCGACCGGCCGCTCGTCGTGTCGTACGCCTCCTCGCCGCCCGCCGAGGTGATCTACGCCGACCCGAAGCCCAGCACCGCCCCCACCGGTGTAGCCACCGGAACCTGCTTCCGGCAGATCGAGTTCGCCGGACTGCTGAGCAACGCCGGGAACACCAAGGGCGGCAAGGCGCTCATCGACTTCCTGGTCTCCAAGGAGTTCCAGCAGGACATGCCGCTCAACATGTTCGTGTACCCGGTGGTCAAGGGGGCCGCGGTGCCCCACGAGTTCACCGAGTACGGTCCAGCCGCCCCGGACCCCGAGACCATGGCGCCCGACAAGATCGCCGCCAACCGTGACCAGTGGGTCAAGACGTGGACGTCACTCGTACTGAAGTGACCGCCGGCCGGCGGGCGGCCGCGGCGCGGCTCGGGCTGCTGCTCGTGCCCGTCGCGTTCTTCGCGGTCTTCTTCGCCTGGCCGGTCGCGGCGATCGTCGCCCGGGGCCTGAAGACCGACGGCGGCTGGCGGTTCGGCCGGATCGCCGAGGTCGTCGGGCAGTCCGACATCCGGCACGTGCTGTGGTTCACCACCTGGCAGGCGCTCGCCTCGACCGCGCTCACCCTGCTGGTGGCGCTGCCCGCGGCCTATGTCTTCGCCCGCCTCGACTTCCCCGGCAAGCAGGTGCTGCGGGCCGTCGTGACGGTCCCCTTCGTCCTGCCGACGGTCGTGGTGGGGACCGCCTTCCTCGCGCTCGTCGGGCGGGGCGGTCTGCTGGAGGAGTGGTGGGGCGTACGGCTCGACACCACCGTCTGGGCCATCCTGCTGGCGCACGTCTTCTTCAACTACGCGGTGGTCGTACGGACCGTGGGCGGCCTGTGGTCCCAACTCGACCCCCGCCAGGAGGAGGCGGCACGGATGCTCGGCGTCTCGCCGGCGGCCGCCTGGCGCAAGGTCACCCTGCCCGCGCTCGCGCCCGCCGTGGCGGCCGCCGCGCTGATGGTCTTCCTGTTCACCTTCACCTCCTTCGGCGTGGTGCAGATCCTCGGCGGGCCCACCTTCGCCACCCTCGAAGTGGAGATCTACCGGCAGACCTCCGAGATCTTCGACCTCGCCACGGCCGCCGTCCTCACGATCGTCCAGTTCGCCGCGGTCGGCGCGATCCTCGCCGTGCACGCGTGGACGGTACGGCGCCGGGAGAGCGCGCTGCGGCTGGTGGACCCGTCGGTGACGGCACGCCGGCCGCGCGGGGCCGGCCAGTGGGCGCTGCTCGCCGGGGTCCTCGGAACCATCGCCGTACTCCTCCTCCTGCCGCTGGCCGTCCTGGTACGGCGGTCGCTCGACGGCGGTCTCGGCTACTACCGGGCGCTGGGCGACGCCGACGGCGGCACCTTCCTGGTCGCGCCGATCGAGTCGGTCGTGAACTCGCTGGAGTACGCGGCCGCCGCCACCGCCGTCGCGGTGCTGATCGGCGCACTGGCCGCCGCCGCGCTGGCCCGGCGGGACGCGGGACGGCTGGCACGGGGGTTCGACGCGCTGCTGATGCTGCCGCTCGGAGTGTCCGCGGTGACCGTCGGCTTCGGGTTCCTGATCGCGCTGGACAAGCCGCCGCTGGACCTGCGGCAGTCCTGGATCCTGGTCCCGCTCGCGCAGGCGCTGGTCGGCGTCCCCTTCGTGGTGCGGACCATGCTCCCGGTGCTGCGGGCCGTGGACGAGCGGCTCCGGGAGGCGGCGGCCGTGCTCGGCGCCTCGCCGTGGCGGGTGTGGCGGGAGGTCGACCTGCCGCTGGTGCGGCGGGCGCTGCTGGTCGCGACCGGGTTCGCCTTCGCGGTGTCGCTGGGCGAGTTCGGGGCGACCGTGTTCATCGCCCGGCCCGACAACCCGACGTTGCCGGTCGCGGTGGCCCGGCTGCTGTCCCGGCCCGGTGATCTCAACTACGGCCAGGCGATGGCTCTTTCGACGATTCTGATGGTGGTGTGCGCGGTGGCCTTGCTGGTCCTCGAACGGCTGCGGACCGACCGGACGGCGGAGTTCTGATGCCGCTTCTCGAACTGGACGCGGCGACCGTGCGGTTCGGTGCGCGCGCCGTGCTCGACACGGTGGACCTGGCGGTCGCCGAGCACGAGGTGGTGTGTGTCCTCGGGCCCAGCGGAAGCGGCAAGTCGACCCTGCTGCGGGCGGTGGCGGGGCTGCAACCGCTCGGTGCGGGGCGGGTGTTGCTCGACGGCCAGGACCAGGCACGGGTACCGGCGCACCGGCGGGGGGTCGGGCTGATGTTCCAGGACCACCAGCTGTTCCCGCAGCGGGACGTGGGCGAGAACGTGGCCTTCGGGCTCCGGATGCGGGGGGCCGGGACGGAACAGCGGGCCGCGCGGGTGGCCGAGCTGCTGGAGCTGGTGGGGCTGCCGGGCGCCGCGCGGCGGGCGGTGGCCGGGCTGTCCGGCGGCGAGCAGCAGCGGGTGGCGCTCGCCCGGGCGCTGGCACCCCGGCCGCGACTGCTGATGCTCGACGAACCGCTGGGGCAGCTCGACCGCTCCCTGCGGGACCGGCTGGTGGTGGAACTCCGCGAGTTGTTCGGGCGGCTGGGCACAACGGTGCTCGCCGTGACGCACGACCAGGGCGAGGCCTTCGCGCTGGCCGACCGGGTGGTGGTGATGCGGGACGGGCGGATCGCCCAGTCAGGCACGCCACTGGAGGTGTGGCAGCGGCCGGCCGACGAGTTCGTGGCCCGCTTCCTCGGCTTCGGCAACGTGGTCCGGGCGACAGTCGAGGGCGCCGCCGCGGTGACCCCGTGGGGCAAGCTGCCGGTGCCGGAGGGCTCGGGGCAGGGGGCACGGTCGCTGCTGGTGCGGCCGGCGGGCGTCCGGCTCGTCGCCGCCGCGGCGGGACTGCCCTGCACGGTGACCGCCCGGACCTTCCAGGGCACCCACGTCACCGTCCACCTCCAGCCCGAGGACGGCGGCCCCCGCCTGGAGGCGGCCTGCGCGCTCAGGGCGGCACCGGCGACCGGAGAGACGGTGGGCGTCGCGTTCGACGCGACGGAGACCGTCGTACTGGACTGAGCGCCCTCCGGCACGACCCTCGGCAGCGACCGAGGCCCGTCCCCGGGGGAACGGGGACGGGCCTCGGTGCGGTACGGGTGTCGGGCGCGGTCAGTCCCCGCTGTGCGCGCCGCGACGGCGCATGCCGAACCAGACGGCTCCGCCGCCGACCACGACCAGCGCGCCGGCGACACCGGCGATCAGGCCGGTGTTGGAGTTGGCACCGGTCTCGGCGAGGTTCGACTCACCGACCGCCGGGGACGGGGCGTTGTCCGACGAACCGGCCGGAGCGGTGCTGCCGCTCTCGGTGGCCGACGGGGTGGGGGAATCCGACTCGGCGGGGGTGGACGCGGACGCCGACGGGGACGGGGTGGCCGACTCCGACTGCGACGCCGACGGCGACGGGCTGGCGCTCTCCTCGGACGCGCACGCCGTCGACGGGGTCGTCAGGTTCGGCGTGATGTCCGTGTCGATCTGGGTCCTGCCGCTGTCGACCTTGACGCGGACGCGGTACGTCGCGTTGGGGGCCCAGTCCTCGGAGAAGGTGATCTTCTCGCCGGCCTTGGAGCCCTTGACGGTCTGCTTGCCGACCTGCTTGGCGTCGGCGCCGTTGTTCTCCAGGAAGACGGTGATGGTGGCGGCCGTGCCGGTGGCGTCAGTGTCCGTGACGACGATGGCGCCCTTGGCGCCGTCGCAGGTGGCTTCGGCGGAGAAGTCCTTGATGTTGCAGGCGAAGGCGGTGCTGGAGACGCCCAGGGCCAGTGCGGCCGACGCGGAGGCGACACCCAGGATGCGCACGGAACGACGTGCACTGCGGCGGGATATGGACACGTTTGTCCTTACTGAGTGCATAACTGCGGGGGGTAAAAGGGAGTTGACGCGACGGCGAGATGAGGCATCAGCATCCCCAAGAGGCTCACAGGTCTATAAGTGCTCCATAAGCAGTGTCAATGCATATGCGGTCCACGGGTGTTGACTTTGCACAGTCGTTAACTGCCGAGACGTTTCAGCGCCTCTGCGGCCTGCTCGATCCGGTCAACGAGGCCGATACGGGACGCCATCGACCGCTCCCGCGCCAGCGAGGTCAGCAACTGCCAGGCAGGCAGCCGCTCGCTCCAGTGCGCCTCGTCCACGAGCACCATCGGGGTCGGCTCACCCCGCGACTCGTAGTAGTTGGGCGTCGCGTTGTCGAAGATCTCCTGTACGGTCCCGGCCGCGCCCGGCAGGAACACCACACCGGCGTTTGAGCGGGCCAGCAGGCCGTCCTCGCGGGTGGCGTTGGCGAAGTACTTGGCGATGTGCGCGGCGAAGGCGTTCGGCGGCTCGTGCCCGTAGAACCAGGTCGGGATGCCCACCGAGGAGCCGCCGTCCGGCCAGCGCTCGCGGACCTCGAAGGCGGCCCGCGCCCAGTCGGTGACCGAGGGCCGGAACGACGGGACCTTGGCGAGGAGTTCCAGGGCCTCGTCGAGCATCCCGTCCTCGAAGGGGGCCGCGTAGGCGCCCAGGTTCGCCGCCTCCATCGCGCCCGGCCCACCGCCGGTCGCCACGGTCAGGCCGGCGCGCGCGAGTTCCCGGCCGAGCCGTGCGGCACCGGCGTACTCCGCCGTGCCGCGCGCCATCGCGTGCCCGCCCATCACCCCCACCACCCGGGCCTCGGCCAGGAGTTCGTCGAGCGCGTCGGAGACCGCGTCGTCGTGGATCGAGCGGAGCATCGAGGCGAATATGTCGCCGTCCGCCTTCGTCTCCTGGAACCAGGCGTACGACCGTGCGTCCGGGGTCCCTTCGTAACCCTCGGCGAGCGAGTCGAACAACTCTCCCGGGGTGTAGACGAAGGCCCGGTACGGATCGAAGGGGAGGTCCGGGACCGGCGGGAACACCAGGGCGCCGGACGCGCCGACCCGGGCCGCGGCCTCGGCCGACATCGGGCAGCCGAGGAAGACGGCGCCGGTGGTGTCGGTGGCGAGCAGGACGTCCGTACGGTCCGTCAGATCGACGGCCTGGACGCGGTACCGGGCGAGGGTGCCGCGCGCGGCCACGACCTCGTCGAACTCGGCGAGCGACTCGATCTCGAGGTCGTGGGCGGCACGGTTCGGCTGGGCGGATGTCGGTTGCACCCGCCCATGCTGGCACAGCTGTTCGCCAAGGCTGCTGTGCCGGTGGACGTCAGCCCTGCACCGCCGCCGGGTCCATCCACACGACCTCCCAGCTGTGGCCGTCCAGGTCCTCGAAGGAACGGCCGTACATGAAGCCCTGGTCCTGGACGTCGTCGTTCGCCGTGCCGCCGGCCGCGACCGCCTTCCCCACCAGCTCGTCGACCTTCTCGCGGCTCTCGGCGCTCAGGCAGATCAGCACCTCGCTGGTCTTCGTCGAGTCGGCGATCTCCTTCTTGGTGAAGTCCGCGTAGCGCTGCTTGCTCAGGAGCATCGCGAAGATCGTGTCGCTGATCACGACACAGGCGCAGTCGTCGCCGCTGAACTGCGGATTGATCGTGTAGCCGAGCTCCGTGAAGAACTTCCGCGCCGCCGCCACGTCGTCGGTGGCCAGGTTCACGAAGATCATCTGCTGGTACATGGGGTCCCTCTTCCTCCGGTGTCGTGCCGTTCGAGGGGTGGACCGGGGAGCACGGCGAAAGTCATCGGTCCCGTCGGACTTCTGTGCGGTGAGTTCCGCGCGACCGCTCAGCGGACCAGCGGGCGGGCGGCGAGGTCCGCGATCAGCAGGGTGAAGGGACCGAAGAGGGCCAGCAGGGCGCCGGTGCGCAGGGCCGCCGCGCCGCGCAGCAGCGTCGCCGGTGCGCCGAGGCGCAGCAGCGCCTCGGTGGTGCCGGCGCGGGCCTGGCGGGCCTCCACGGCGGTGGTGAGGAGCGTGGCCACCGCGCAGCCGGCGACCACGAGGCCGCCGAGGGTGGTGAGCGGGCCGCCGGGGTGCTTGCCGCCGCCGTGCAGGAAGGTCGCCGCGAAGGCCGCCGACGTCACCGCGCAGACGACGCCCAGGGGGCGGCCGATACGGGTGGCCTCCGCCATCAGGACGCGGCCGGCCAGCAGCCGCAGGGCGCCGGGGCGGACGGCCTGCAGGAGGCGGCCGCAGAGGTGGGCGAGGGCCGGGGCGGCGAGGACCAGGCCGAGGGCGGTGAGCGACCAGCCGACCAGGACGCCGACCGGGCCGGTGGCGAGGCCGCCGGGGAGGGCGGTGTGGGGGGAGGTCTCGGTGACGCCGGCGTAGGACTCCATGGCGAGCCCGGCGGCCAGGACCGCGACGGCCCAGGGCAGGCCGGTGGGGGCGGGGTCGGCCGTGGCCGGGACGGGCGGGATCTCGCTCACCGGGGTCGGCGGGGCGCCGTCCGCGGGGTGCCGGGGCGGCGTGGTGTCGGGTGCGGGCTGCCGGGGCTGCGCGGTGTCGGGTGCGGGGTGTCCGGTGAGGCGGGTGTTCGTGGTGGGGCGGGGACCCGTGGTGGCGTCGGTGCCCGCGGTGCGGCGGGCGCCGAGGAGTGCGTACACCGGGTTGCGGCCCGGTGTGCCGGGCAGGTCGCGGGGGCGCAGGACCAGCGCCACCGCCGTGGACGCGAGCACCGGGGGCACGGTCAGCAGGGTCAGGGCGGCCGGCAGCGGCAGGGGCCGGTCCGCTGCCAGGAAGTCCTTCGCCGCACCGTCGAAGGGCATGCCGGTGAGGTCCCCGCGCAGGTGCAGGAAGACGGCCAGGGCCAGCAGCGAGCCCAGGGTGCAGGCGAGGACCGTGTTGAGGGCGGCGACGGCCATCAGGCGGGCCGGACCGAGGCCGAGGGCGGACAGGCCGGGGCGGGGACGGGTGCCGGGGTCGGTGCGGGCCACCGCCACCGCGAGGTGCACCGTGGCGGCGAGCGGGATCGCGCACCAGGCGAGCCGCAGGAGTGCCGCCGGCGAGTGGTCGGGGTGGGCCATCGCGTAGCCGAGGGCGGACAGCAGGAGGAAGCCCGTGCCCGCCGCCGCCGCGGCCACCAGGAGGCGGCGCAGCTGGACGGCCGGGTGGGCGACGCGGGTCAGGCGGAGAGCGAGCACTCGGCCCGGCCTTCCGCTTCGGGGGCGGGCAGGTGGACCGTGTTCACCCGGCGGCCGTCCAGGAGCGAGACCCTGCGGTCGGCGAGGGCGGCCGTCTCCGCGTCGTGGGTGGCGAGGACGACCGTGATGCCGTGCGAGCGGGCCGCGGTGGTGAGGGTGCGCAGCACATGGGCGCGGTCGGCGCGGTGCAGCGGGGCCGTCGGCTCGTCCGCGAAGAGGATGGTGGGGGAGGGGGCGAGGGCGCGGGCGATGGCGACCCGCTGCCGTTCGGCCTGCTGGAGTTCCGCCGGGCGCCTGCGGGCCCGGTCGCCGACGTCGAGGCGGTCCAGCCACTCCAGCGCGGCCACCTTGGCCCGGCGGCGGCTGGTGCCCCGCAGCATCAGGGGCAGGGCGGTGTTCTCCCAGACGTTCAGCTCGGGGACCAGTGCCGGGACGGGGTCGATCCAGCCGAAGCGGTCGCGGCGCAGCCGTTCGCGGACGACCGGGCCCATCCGGTGCACGGCCGTGCTGTTGAACCAGACCTCACCGCCCTGCACCGGCGTCAGGCCGGCGAGGCACCTCAGCAGCGTCGTCTTGCCGCTGCCGCGCGGACCGCTGACGGCGAGGATCTCGCCCTCCCGTACCGCGAGCGAGACCCCGGTGACACCGGGCGAGCCGTCCTGGTGGCGGAAGTGCAGGGCGCGTGCCCACAGCACGTCGTTGTCCGGCGGGGCCTCCATGGGCGTACACCTCGGTTCTGATCCGTTTTGCCGTGCCTTCCCACGTCGGGGGGAACGAAGGCTGGGCCGATCGGTCACGTGCACGCTAGGCAGGCCCGCGGGCGGAGCCCGGGCAGCACACGGCCCCGGGCGTCCGTTCTCACTCGAACGGACGGCACCGGGGCCGGTGTCGGTCAGCCGGTCAGGGCGCGGGACTCAGAGCTTCGTCCAGGCCTCCGTCAGCGTGGCGCGCAGGATCTGCTCGATCTCGTCGAAGGTCTCCTGGTTGGAGATCAGCGGCGGGGCGAGCTGGACGACCGGGTCGCCGCGGTCGTCGGCACGGCAGTACAGGCCGTTCTCGAACAGGGCCTTGGAGAGGAAGCCGTACAGGACGCGCTCGGTCTCCTCCGCGTCGAAGGACTCCTTGGTCGCCTTGTCCTTGACCAGCTCGATGCCGTAGAAGAAGCCGTTGCCGCGGACGTCGCCGACGATCGGCAGGTCGTGCAGCTTCTGGAGGGTCGACAGGAACGCGCCCTCGTTGTCGAGGACGTGCTGGTTGAGGCCCTCGCGCTCGAACAGGTCGAGGTTGGCGAGGCCGACGGCCGCGGAGACCGGGTGACCGCCGAAGGTGTAGCCGTGCAGGAAGGTGTTGTCGCCCTTGTAGAAGGGCTCGGCGAGCTTGTCGGAGATGATGCAGGCGCCGATCGGGGAGTAGCCCGAGGTCATGCCCTTGGCGCAGGTGATCATGTCCGGCACGTAGCCGAACTTGTCGCACGCGAACATCGTGCCGAGGCGGCCGAAGGCGCAGATGACCTCGTCGGAGACGAGCAGGACGTCGTGCCGGTCGCAGATCTCGCGGACGCGCTGGAAGTAGCCGGGCGGGGGCGGGAAGCAGCCGCCCGCGTTCTGCACCGGCTCCAGGAAGACCGCTGCGACGGTGTCGGGGCCCTCGAAGAGGATCTGCTGCTCGATCTGGTCGGCGGCCCAGCGGCCGAAGGCCTCCGGGTCGTCGCCGAAGAGCGGGGCGCGGTAGATGTTCGTGTTCGGGACCTTGTGGGCACCGGGGACCAGCGGCTCGAACGGCGCCTTCAGGCCCGGCAGGCCGGTGATGGACAGGGCGCCCTGCGGGGTGCCGTGGTAGGCGACCGCGCGGGAGATGACCTTGTACTTGGTCGGCTTGCCCTTGAGCTTGAAGTACTGCTTGGCCAGCTTCCAGGCGGTCTCCACGGCCTCGCCGCCGCCGGTGGTGAAGAAGACCTTGTTCAGGTCGCCGGGCGCGTAGTCGGCCAGGCGCTCGGCCAGCTCGACGGCCTTCGGGTGGGCGTACGACCACACCGGGAAGAAGGCCAGCTCCTGGGCCTGCTTGAAGGCGGTCTCGGCGAGTTCCGTGCGGCCGTGACCGGCCTGGACCACGAACAGGCCCGCGAGACCGTCCAGGTAGCGCTTGCCCCGGTCGTCGTAGATGTAGGTGCCCTCGCCCCGGACGATGGTCGGGACGGGGGAGTTCTCGTACGAGGACATGCGGGTGAAGTGCATCCACAGGTGGTCGTACGCGGTGCGGCTGAGGTCCTTCTGGGTCACGGTTATCGGGTTCCCCACATGTAGGTCTGCTTCTTCAGCTTCAGGTAGACGAAGCTCTCGGTGGAGCGCACCCCTGGCAGTGCCCGGATGCGTTTGTTGATGACGTCCAGCAGGTGGTCGTCGTCCTCGCAGACGATCTCGGCGAGGATGTCGAACGAGCCCGCGGTCATCACCACGTACTCGACTTCCGACATGGCCGTCAGCGCGTCCGCGATCGACTCGACATCGCCCTCGACGTTGATGCCGACCATCGCCTGCCGGCGGAAGCCCACGGTGAGCGGGTCCGTGACGGCGACGATCTGCATGACGCCCTGGTCCAGCAGCTTCTGGACACGCTGGCGCACGGCCGCCTCCGACAGGCCGACGGCCTTGCCGATCGCGGCGTACGGCCGGCGGCCGTCCTCCTGGAGCTGCTGGATGATGGCGAGGGAGACGGCGTCCAGCTGGGGGCTGTTGCCGTTCCTGGACTCGCGGGACGAGTCCCTCTGGTCTGCGCTTCGACTGGCCACGACCTCACTGTGCACGACGTCTCGACGGTTCCGCAAGGTCGTATCGATGAAATTCGTTGTTTCAGGAAGCTTGCGTTGCGGATTTCGCAGACTCGGCGCGGCCGGGGGTGTTGAAAACGTGGGATCTCGGATTACTGTGGGTGTCTCAGTGATTGGACACCGAACTTGGAGGGCCGGCAGTGAGCACCGAGCTGCGTCGCCTGCGCAACTACATCGACGGTGAGTTCCGGGACGCCGCCGACGGACGGACCACCGAGGTGGTCAACCCCGCGACCGGGGAGGCGTACGCGACCGCGCCGCTGTCCGGGGCGGCCGACGTCGACGCGGCGATGGCGGCCGCGGCCGCGGCCTTCCCGGCCTGGCGGGACACCACCCCGGCCGAGCGGCAGAAGGCCCTGCTGAAGATCGCCGACGCGTTCGAGGAGCGGGCCGAGGAACTCATCGCGGCCGAGGTGGAGAACACCGGCAAGCCGGTCGGACTGACCCGGGACGAGGAGATCCCGCCGATGGTCGACCAGATCCGCTTCTTCGCGGGCGCGGCCCGGATGCTGGAGGGCCGTTCGGCCGGCGAGTACATGGACGGCCACACCTCGATCGTCCGCCGTGAGCCGGTCGGCGTCTGCGCGCAGGTCGCGCCGTGGAACTACCCGATGATGATGGCCGTGTGGAAGTTCGCCCCGGCGATCGCGGCGGGCAACACGGTCGTGCTGAAGCCGTCGGACACCACCCCCGCGTCGACCGTCCTGATCGCCGAGATCCTCGGCGGGATCCTCCCCAAGGGCGTCTTCAACGTCATCACCGGCGACCGCGAGACCGGCCGTCTGATGGTCGAGCACCCGACCCCGGCGATGGCCTCCATCACCGGCTCCGTGCGCGCCGGCATGCAGGTCGCCGAGTCCGCGGCCAAGGACGTCAAGCGGGTCCACCTGGAGCTGGGCGGCAAGGCGCCGGTCGTCGTCTTCGAGGACACGGACATCGCCAAGGCCGTCGAGGGCATCTCCGTGGCCGGCTTCTTCAACGCGGGCCAGGACTGTACGGCCGCCACCCGCGTGCTCGTCCACGAGTCCATCCACGACGAGTTCGTGGCCGCGCTCGCGAAGGCCGCGGCCGAGACGAAGACCGGCCGGCCGGACGACGAGGACGTGCTGTACGGGCCGCTGAACAACCCGAACCAGCTGAAGCAGGTCTCCGGCTTCATCGAGCGGCTCCCCGCCCACGCCAAGGTCGAGGCCGGCGGACAGCGGGTGGGCGACAAGGGGTACTTCTACGCGCCGACCGTCGTGTCCGGGCTCAGGCAGGACGACGAGATCATCCAGAACGAGGTCTTCGGGCCGGTCATCACCGTCCAGTCCTTCGCGGACGAGGACCAGGCCGTGCAGTGGGCCAACGACGTCGAGTACGCGCTGGCGTCGTCCGTGTGGACCAAGGACCACGGGCGGGCCATGCGGATGTCCAAGCGGCTGGACTTCGGCTGCGTGTGGATCAACACGCACATCCCGCTGGTCGCGGAGATGCCGCACGGCGGGTTCAAGAAGTCCGGTTACGGCAAGGACCTGTCGGGCTACGGCTTCGAGGACTACACGCGGATCAAGCACGTGATGACGTCGCTGGACGCGTAGGCCGCAGGCGGGTGCAGGTGCGTGGGCGCTCGAACCAGCGTCGATTGC
Organism: Streptomyces sp. NPDC021562; assembly: GCF_040640875.1. Lineage (NCBI taxonomy): Bacteria > Bacillati > Actinomycetota > Actinomycetes > Kitasatosporales > Streptomycetaceae > Streptomyces > Streptomyces sp. NPDC021562. Next base: position 99,231 of record NZ_JBFACN010000008.1, on the reverse strand, counting down.
CCGGCGACCGGTGGGCGCGACATCCTTCAGGTGTGCCCCACACCTCTCCCCGGACGCCCGCCCTCACCCGCCGCTCCCTGCTCCGCGCGCTCGGCGGCACCGCCGCGCTGGGCGCGCTGGCGGGCTGCGGGGTGCCCGCCGCCTACGTCAAGGCCGACGACCGCGCCGTGGCCGACCTCTCCGGCAGGGACCACAGGCTGGTCTTCGCGAACTGGCCGCTGTACATCGACGTGGCCGACGACAACCCGAACGAGCGGCCCACCCTGGACGCCTTCGAGAAGCGCACCGGGATCTCCGTCGACTACACCGAGGAGATCAACGACAACGACGAGTTCTTCGGCAAGATCAGCCCCGCGCTGATGAACCACCAGCCCACCGGCCGGGACCTCATCGTCATGAGCGACTGGATGTGCGCGCGGTTCGTGCGCCTGGGCTGGGTGCAGCAGATGGACCGCGCCCGCCAGCCGGACGTCGCGAGGTACCTGGACCCGCTGCTCCGCTCGCCCGCCTTCGACCCGGGGCGCCGGTTCACGGTGCCGTGGCAGTCGGGCATCACCGGCATCGCCTACGACCGCAGGAGGCTGGGCCGCGAGATCCGGCACGTCAAGGACCTGTGGGCGAGCGACCTCAGGGGCCGGGTGACGCTGCTCTCCGGCCTCGACGAGGCGTTCGCGCTGCTGATGCAGGGCAACGGCGTGGACATCACCCGCTGGACGGCCGACGACTTCTACGCCGTCTGCGACGAGGTGCAGAAACAGGTCGACCGCGGCCAGATCCGCCGCTTCACCGGGAACGACTACACGAAGGACCTGGTCAGCGGGGACGTCCTGGCCTGCCAGGCCTACTCGGGCGACGTCGTCCAGCTCCAGGCCGACAACCCCGACATCCGCTTCGTCGTCCCCGAGGAGGGCGCGGAGCTGTGGTCCGACTCCCTGATGATCCCGGACCGCGCCGCCCACAAGGCCAACGCGGAACGCCTCGTCGACTACTACTACGAGCCGGCGGTCGCCGCCGAGCTGGCCGCCTGGGTCACCTACGTCTGTCCCGTCCCGGCGGCCCAGCAGGTCCTCGCCGACTCCAAGGACAAGGACACGGCGGCACTCGCCGAGAACCCCCTGATCTTCCCGAACGCCGAGATGCGCAGGCGCCTCGCCGTCGCCCGGGACATCACGTCGACGGAACGGGTGGAGTTCGCCAGGCGCTGGAACAGGATCGTGGGCCTGTAGGCCGCCGGACGTCCGGCCGGGACCCTTCCGTCAGCTGAAGACCACCGTGCGGTTGCCGTGGATCAGGACCCGGCCCTGGCAGTGCCAGTTGACGGCGCGGGCCAGGGCCAGGCGTTCGGCGTCGCGGCCCACGGTGACCAGGCGGTCCGCGCCGCAGCGGTGGTCGACCCGGATGATCTCCTGCTCGATGATGGGCCCCTCGTCCAGGTCGGCCGTGACGTAGTGGGCGGTCGCGCCGACGAGCTTCACCCCCCGGCGGTGGGCCTGGTGGTACGGCTTGGCCCCGGCGAAGCTCGGCAGGAACGAGTGGTGGATGTTGATGGCCCGGCCCTCCAGCCGCTTGCACAGGTCGTCGGAGAGCACCTGCATGTAGCGGGCGAGGACGACCAGGTCGACGCGGTGCTCCTCGACCAGGGCGAGCAGCCGGGCCTCCGCCTGCGGCTTGGTGCCGGCCGTGACGGGGACGTGCTCGAACGGCACGCCGTCGGCCGACGCCAGCGGCACCAGGTCGGGGTGGTTGGAGACCACCAGGACGATCTCGGCGTCCAGGGCCTTGCTGCGCCACCGGTAGAGCAGGTCGGCCAGGCAGTGGTCGAACCTGGAGACCATCACGAGCACGCGCGGCTTGACCGCGGAGTCCCTGAGCTGCCATTCCATCCCGAACTCGGCGGCCACCGGGGTGAAGGTGTCCCGCAGCCGCTCCAGGGTCGTCTCGGCGTCGGGGGCGGTGAAACCGGTGCGCAGGAACACGATGCCGTGGTCGGGGTCGTCGAACTGCTGGTGCTCGGTGATGTCGCAGCCGTGTCCGAGCAGGAACGACGTCACGCCGTGCAGGATGCCCGGCCGTTCGGGGCAGCTGAGGGTGAGGACGAACTCGGTCTTCATGAGGCGCTTCCCCGGTATTCCGTGCAGGCGTCGAGCAGCCATGCGGCCAGGTAGGTGGCGAACGAGGAGCGGACCAGCAGCCGGACGTCGCGGGCCGCGTCGTCGCGCACCACGAGGGTGACCGGGGCCTGGGCCAGCAGGGTCGTCGGGCAGGAGCCGGCCGGGGTGACCCGGGGGTCCAGGTCGACGGCGCAGCCCTGGGCCAGGACCGCGCGGACGAGGGGGCCGGACAGGTCCAGCGTGGTGCGCTGCGCCGAGACGTCGGTGACGGTGGCGAACCCCGCGCCGACGGCCGAACGCAGCCGTGCCACCAGGTCGTCCCGGCGGCCGTCCGGAGCCAGCAGCAGCCATTCGTCCGGGCCCGTCCACACCACGTCGACGTCGCCCGACAGTTCGGCGCGCACTGGTCCGGGCAGCGGGACGCCCAGGCAGGACTCGACGGCCCTGGCCGCCGCGCCGCCGGGCTCCGCCCGGAGGGTGAGCTGGGTCAGGAAGGGCACTTCCCGCACCCGGATACCGGCCGGCAGCCGCGCCAGGCGGTCCTGCCACTCGGACAGCGGGCTGAAGCGAGCGGGCGTCTCAACCGTCACGGCGAGCTCCCTCCTTGTCGAAGAGCACGGGGTCGGTCACGGTCACCGGGACGGTCCGGCCGTCCAGCGGCACGTAGAGGGTCTCGCCGATGCGCCGGGTGCCCGAGCGCACCAGGGCCAGGGCGAAGGTCCGCCGCAGGGCGTCGCTCCGGTAGCTGGACGTGACGTGGCCCAGCATGGGCACGGGGGGCGCCGGGATGTCGCTGGTGGCGATGATCTGGGCGCCTTCGGGGAGCAGCACGTGCTCGTCGGCCGGGAGCAGGCCCACCAGCTGCTTGCGGTCCTCGCGCCGGTTCTCCGCGCGGGCGAAGGACCGCTTGCCGACGAAGTCCGGCTTCTTCTTCGACACGACCCAGGACATCCCCAGGTCCTGGGGGGTGACGGTGCCGTCGGTGTCCTGACCGATGATCGGATAGGCCTTCTCGGCGCGCAGCACGTGCATCGTCTCGGTGCCGTACGGGGTGATGCCGAACGCGTCCCCGGCCGCGAGGAGCGCCTGCCACACGGTGATGCCGTACCAGGCGGGCACGTTGACCTCGTAGGCGAGTTCACCGGAGAAGCTGATCCGGCACACCCGCGCCGCCACCCCGGCGACGGTGGCGTCCTGCCAGGACATGAAGGGGAAGGCGTCGTTGCCCACGTCCAGGCCCGGCGCCACCAGGGCCAGCACGTCCCGGGAGCGGGGGCCGACCAGCGGGATCGTCACCCAGTGCTCGGTGACGGAGGTGAGGTGGACGCGCAGGCCGGGCCATTCCGTCTGGAGCCACTCCTCCATCCACTCCAGGACCCTGGCCGCGTTGCCGGTGGTCGTGGTCAGCAGGAACTCCTGCTCGGCCACCCGGATCACGGTGCCGTCGTCGAGGGCCATGCCGTCCACGCCGCACATCACGCCGTAGCGGACCCGGCCCACCTTGAGCGTGCTCATCAGGTTCGTGTAGAGCCGGTCCAGCAGCACGCCGGCGTCCGGTCCCTGGACGTTGATCTTGCCGAGCGTGGAGCCGTCCATCATCGCGACGCCGGTACGGGCGGCCCGGCACTCGCGCAGCACGGCCTCCTCCATGGTCTCCCCGGCCCGCGGGTAGTACCAGGGGCGCTTCCACTGGCCGACGTTCTCGAACCGGGCGCCGTGCTCGACGTGCCAGGGGTGGAGCGCGGTCACCCGCACCGGGTCGAAGAGCCCGCCGCGGTTGCGGCCCGCGAGGGCGGCGAAGGAGACCGGCACGGCGGGCGGCCGAAAGCGGGTGGTGCCGAGGTCGGCGACCTCCAGGCCCAGCGCCTCGGCGACGACGCCCGAGGTCAGCACGCCCGAGGTACGGCCCTGGTCGTGGGCGGTGCCGATGGTGGTGTACCGCTTGACGTGCTCCACGGACCGCAGGCCCGCCCCGGTCGCCCGCAGCACGTCACCGACGGTCGCGTCCCGCTGGAGGTCGACGAACTGCGGGGCGCCCTCCTGGCCGTCCTGGGGACTCGGCACCCGCCACAGCACCCGGGCCGGTGCTCCGTCCGGCAGCGGCTCGGTGGCCGGCGGGGCGACCTGCGGAGCGGTCCCGCCGATCGCCGACAGGGCCCGGCGGGCCGCGGCCACGCCGTCCGCGAGACAGCCGGCGAGGGTGAAGGTGCCGCCGGCCGCCCCCGCCGTACGGACGTCGGCGGGCGCGTCGGCGGGGACGAAGGCGCCGATCCCGGCGTCGTACCGCAGGGTGCCGCGGGCCTGGCTGAACAGGGCCACCGCCGGGTTCCAGCCGCCGGAGACCAGCAGCAGGTCGCAGTCGACGCCGTGCCGCTGGCCGAGGCGTCCGTCCCGGTAGGAGGCGGCGTGGGCGCGGGTGACGCGCTCGATGCCGCTGGTGCCGGTGACGACGTGGCCCGCGCGCACGCCGATGCCGCGTTCGGCGCAGGCGCCACGCCAGTGCTCGGGCACCTCCTCGCGCACGTCGACCACGGCGGCGATCCGCACGCCCGCGTCGGCCAGTTCGAGCGCGGCCGGGTAGGCGCTGTCGTTCGTGGTGAGGACGACCGCCCGCGAACCGGGCAGCACGCCGAAGCGGTTCAGGTAGGTGCGGGCCGAACCGGCCAGCATGATCCCCGGGCGGTCGTTGTTGTCGAAGGCGATCGGACGCTCGTGGGCACCGGTGGCGTACACGACCTGCCGGGAGCGGATCCGCCAGATCCGCTGCCGGGAGACGTGGGCGGGGGCCGCGGCGCCCAGGTGGTCGGTGCGCTTCTCCAGGGCGAGCACGAGCCCGTCGTCGTAGTGGCCGAAGGCGGTGGTGCGGGGCAGGACGCGGACGTCCGCGTACGCGGCGAGCTCCGCCAGGACGGCGCTGACCCATCGGGTGGCCGGGGCGCCGTCGACGAGTTCCCGGGTGCCGAGCAACGAGCCGCCGGCCTCCGGGAGTTCGTCGACGAGGACGACCCGGGCCCCGGCCCGGGCGGCGGTCAGCGTGGCGGCCAGGCCCGCCGGGCCCGCGCCGACGACCAGGACGTCGCAGTGGGCGTGCACGGTGTCGTAGCGGGCGGTGTCCGGCTCGGTGCTCAGCCTGCCCCGGCCGGACAGGCCCCGGGCGACCAGACCCTCGTACAGCTCGACCGTCGTGGCGGTGAGCATGGGCTCGGGGAAGGGGAACTCGATCTGGACGAGGGCGTTGGGTTCCTCGGCGCCGGCGGCCAGGAACCCGCGCGGGCGGCCGTACTTGATGCTGTCGGCCACGTGGTGCACGCCGTTGGCCAGCAGGGCCGAGGCGAGGGTGTCGCCGGGGTGACCGGTGTAGGCGGTGCCGTCGAAGGTGAAGGCGAGGGTGGTGTCGCGGTCGACGCGGCCGTGGCCCGGAGCGCGGAAGGGCGTGTTCATCGGGTGGCCTCCTGACCCTTCGAGGTGCTCGTGGGGGAGGGGCGGTCGGCGCCGGCCTCGTAGACGGCGAGGAACTCGTGGGTGACGGTGTCGCGCAGGGCGTTGAACCAGCGCCGGCAGCCGGCCGAGTGCACCCAGCGCTCGGCGAACGGGCCCTTGGGGTTGTCACGGAAGAAGACGTACTGGGCCCACTGCTCGTCGTCGATCGCGTAGGGGTCCTCGGGGTAGGCGACGTGCGCCTGACCGCCGTAGTGGAACTCGATCTCCTCGCGGTCACCGCACCAGGGGCAGGTGATGAGCTGCATGTCGGTACTCCTCGGCTAGTGGGCGACGGCGGCCGCGCCGTGCTCGTCGACCAGGGCGCCGGTGGTGAAGCGGTCGAGGGTGAAGGGCGCGTTGTACGGGTGCGGTTCGCCGGTGGCGACGGTGTGCGCGAAGCACCAGCCGACGCCCGGGGTGGCCTTGAAACCGCCGGTGCCCCAGCCGCAGTTCAGGTAGAGGTCCGTGACGGGCGTCAGGCCGACGATGGGGGAGGCGTCCGGGGTGGTGTCGACGATGCCGGCCCAGGTGCGCAGCATGTGGGCGCGGGCGAAGACGGGGAACAGCTCCAGGGCGGCGGCCATCTGGCGCTCCAGGATGTGGAAGGCGCCGCGCTGCCCGTACCCGTTGTAGCTGTCGATGCCCGCGCCCATGACCAGCTCGCCCTTGTGCGCCTGGGAGACGTACACGTGCACGGCGTTGGACATCACCACGGTCGGGTGGACGGGTTCGAGGAGCTCCGAGACCAGTGCCTGGAGGGGGTGGCTCTGCAGCGGCAGCCGCAGCCCCGCCATGGCCGCCAGCACGGACGAGTGCCCGGCCGCCGCCAGCGCGACCTTCCCGGCCGCGATGGGACCGCGCGTGGTCCGCACCCCGCGCACCCGGCCGTCCACGATGTCGAGTCCGGTGACCTCGCAGTCCTGGATCAGGTCGATGCCGTACGCGTCGGCCCTGCGGGCGAAGCCCCAGGCCACGTAGTCGTGCTTGGCGATGCCCGCACGCGGCTGGTAGGTGGCGCCGAGCACCGGGTACCGCACGTCGGGCGAGACGTTGACGATGGGGCAGACCTTGGCGACCTCGTCCGGTTCCAGCCACTCCGCGTCGATTCCGTTGAGCTGGTTGGCGTACACGCGCCGCTTGCTGTCGCGGATGTCCTGGAGGGTGTGCGCCAGGTTGAGCACGCCGCGCTGGCTGAAGAGGATCGGGTAGTCGAGGTCCTCCTCCAGGGTCTCCCAGAGCTTCAGGGAGTGCTCGTAGATGCCGGAGCTCTCGTCCCAGAGGTAGTTCGAGCGGATGATCGTGGTGTTGCGGGCCATGTTGCCGCCCGCGAGCCAGCCCTTCTCCAGTACGGCGACGTTGGTGATGCCGTGGTTCTTCGCCAGGTAGTAGGCGGTCGCCAGCCCGTGCCCGCCGCCGCCGACGACGACGACGTCGTACGACCGCTTGGGGTCGGGGTTGCGCCACAGGAACTCGGGGTGGTCGGGGAGGACGTCGCCGGGGGTGGCGGGGGCGTCGTCGCCGGTCCCGCCGGGGGCGTTGTCGCGCGGGTGCGTCACTGGACGGCCTCCTCGGCCACGGGCCGCGGGGCGGCGGGGTAGAGCGGGAAGCGCTCGGTCAGGACCTGGACGCTGTCGGCGGCCTCGGTGAACTCCCGCGTGCCGAAGCCGCGGGCGGCCGGCTCGGCGTCGATCGCCGCGGCGATCTCGGGGTCGAATGCGTCGAGCGGGGCGGTGAGCACCGCGGTACGGGCCGCTTGCTGGTCGGGGGCGTGGGCAGTCATGAGAGCTCCCTGAAGACCTGAAGTCCTGGAGACCGACTGGAAGGCGACTGATATATCAACCTGCTGTTGCGCTACGCTAAGAGGACGGATCGGCTCGCGTCAAGGGAGGGCTGCGCGTGACTGGGAGCGCCGGGCAGAGCGCGGGGGAGGAGGCCGGGACGCTGGCCGACCAGGCCTATCGCGCCATCTCGGACCGGCTCGTGACCCTCCAGATCCGGCCGGGTGAGCCCATCAACGACGAGCGGATCGCCGCCGGACTCGGCTTCGGGCGCACCCCGGTGCGCGAGGCCCTCAAGCGGCTCGAACACGAGCGGCTGATCGTCGCCTACCCCCGGCGCGGCACCTTCGCCACCGAGGTGCACATCGCCGACCTCGGGCACATCTCGGAGGTCCGCAGACGGCTGGAGCCCCTCGCCGCCGGCCTGGCGGCCCGGCGCGCCGGCGAGGCCGACCGGGCCGCCCTGGAACGGCTGCTGGCCCGGCTGGCCGACGCGTCCGACGCCGGCACCGACCTGATCCGGCTCGACATGACCCTGCACCGCGCCATCTACGCCGCGACCCACAACCCCTACCTGGAGGACACGCTGGTCAGGTACGACAACCTGGCCACCCGCATCTGGTGCCTCTTCCTCGACCGGCTGCCGGGCCTGGCGGGGCACGTGCAGGAACACGGCCCCCTGCTGCGCGCCGTCATCGACGGAGACGCGGAGAAGGCGGCGGCGCTGGCCGAGGGGCATGTGGAGGGCTTCGAGAAGGCAATCCGCAGCCTGATCTGAACGACCGGCTCCCGCCGAGGCGCGCCGCCGCTACGGCGCCCAGGGCGGCTCGGCTCAGCCGGGGGACGGGGCCATTGTCACCTCGGACGGCGGGTCGAGCGGGGGTGACCACGTGGATCGCCGAGGGGAGAGCCCGGCCGTCGTCCGGCGGCAGGGGGGCCGACGCCCGGGTGGCGCGAACGCCCCCTGTGCAACCGCGCGTTCCACGGGGTTGGCAGCGCACGGTGTGGATGCGGCCCCCCTGGCGGCACGGGTCCCGAGGGTCGGGAACACGCACGGCGGGACGCGCGCCGCGCGGTCCGGGCGGGGGGCGGGGGTGCTCAGGCGGCGGTGGTGCGGAGGACCGTGCGCAGGTGTTCGGCGCTCGCCCACACGTCGTCGACCGGGCCCTTCCCCTTGGGCTCCTCGGTGAGGATGGTGTCCTGCTCCAGCACGTACCAGCCGTCGTAGCCGCGGGCGGCGAGGTGGCCGACGATGGCCTCGACGTCGACGTCACCGGCGCCCAGCGGCCGGTACATGCCCGCGCGGACCGCGTCGGTGTAGGTGAGGCGGCCGGACTGGACCTTGGCGGCGAGGGCGGCGTCCACGTCCTTCATGTGCGTGTGGGCGATCCGCTCGGGTGCCTGCCGGGTCAGCTCGGCGGGGTCGGTGCCGCCGATGAGCAGGTGACCGGTGTCCAGGCAGAGCGAGATCGTCGAGTCCTCCAGGACCCGGCGGACCTCGTCGCCGTTCTCGATCATCGTGCCGACGTGCGGGTGCAGGACGGCCCGTACACCGCGCTCCGCCGCCAGCGCGGTCAGCCGGTCGAGGTTGGACAGCAGCAGCCGCCAGCCCTCGGCGTCGAGTGCGGGGCGGGAGTCGTAGCCGTCCTGGCCGGTGATGGCCGACAGGACGAGGACCTCGGCGTCGGAGGCGGCGTAGCCCTCCAGGAGCTGTTCCGCCTCGGGCAGCGGGTCGTGCCCGGGCACGTGCAGCAGCAGCGGGGTGAAGCCGCCCACCGCGTGCAGGTCGTGGTCGGCGAGGACCTTGGCCATCGCGTCGGGAGCGGCGGGCAGGAAGCCGTCCGGCCCGAACTCGGTGGCCGCGAGACCGACCTCACGCATCTCCTTCAGTACCCGCTCGGGGGTCAACTGGTGGCCCCAGCCCGGTACTTCGCACACGCCCCAGGAGATGGGCGCGCCGGCGATCCGGTTCAGGGAAGGGGTGCTCATGCCGTGGCCTTTCGGTGGTTCCGGTCGGGGTGGTCCAACGGCGAGGCCGTTCACGTGCGCGTAACGCTAGGTCCGCGAGGACGGTCGCCGGAACCCCCGAATCCATCAATTGGCCCTCATCGGAACCATCATTTTTCCTTCACGGCGGCCGTCGCGCGCAGCGCGTGGTCCACGAAGCGGCGGGCGGCCGGCGGCAGGGTGCGGGAGCTCAGGCAGGCGATGCCGATGTCGCGGGCGGCGCGTACGTCGGTGAGGCTGAGGTAGCGGATGGGAAGGTCCGGATTGGTCTCCGGGGCCGCCGCGGCGTCCGGCGCGGCCGGGATGAGGGAGACCCCGAGCCCGGCCGCGACCAGCCCGCGCAGCGTCTCCACCTCCTCGCCCTCGAAACCGACGAGCGGGGCGAACCCGGCCTGCCGGCACAGGGACTCGGTGACACTGCGCAGGCCGTACCCGGGCTTGAGCACGATGAACTGCTCCGCCGCCACCTCGGCCAGCCGGACGCGCCGGCGCTGCGCGAGCCGGTGCCGGGCCGGGACCGCCAGCCACAGCGGCTCGACCAGCAGCCGGCGCCAGGTGATGAGCGGATGCCCGGGATCCTTGCCGGTGATGATCAGATCGGCGGTGGCGTCCAGCAGGTGCTGGGTGAGCCCGTTCTCGTCGGCCTGGTGCAGTTCGAACCGGACGGCGGCGAACCGCTGCCGGAATTCGGTGACCAGCCTGGGCACCAGCCAGGTGCCCAGGGTGTGCAGAAAGGCCAGGGAGACCACGCCGGTGTCCGGGTCGACGACCTCGGCCACGGCCCGCCGGCCCCGGTCGTAGCCGTCCAGCACGGTGTCGACGTACTCCTTGAACACCCGCCCCGCCGGGGTGAGCCGCAGCACCCGGCCGACGCGCTGGAAGAGCTCCGCGCCGACCTCGCCCTCCAGCCTGCGCAGCGCCCGGGAGAGGGCGGGCTGGGTGAGGTGGGCGTCGGCCGCGGCCTCGGTGACCGTCACCCCCTCGGCCACGGCCCGGAAGGAGCGCAGTACCTCAAGATCCATCGTCTCCTCCTCCCGCCTTCTCCCGCCGCACGGGAAGCGTCCCGTGCCGGTCTTCTCAGACGGCCTCGACCGGCGGGTACACCGGCTGCCACATGGCCGCCCTGACCCGGTCCTCGATCGTGTCGTCCACCGTCGCCCGGGCCACCCCGTCGGCGTCCGCCGCGCGGGCCACCGCCACCGCGACGGCCACCGACGTCTCGCGCAGCTGGTCGGTGAGGGGCAGGATCGCGGCTCCGGGACCGTCGGCCCGGGTCTGGCCGGCGACGGCGTGCGCGGCGGCGACCAGCATCGCGTCGGTGACCCGGGTGGCCCGGGCGACGATCGAGCCCAGCCCGAGACCGGGGAAGACCAGCGCGTTGTTGGCCTGCCCGATCCGGTACACCACCCCGTCCTGCTCGACCGGCCGGAACGGGCTGCCGGTGGCGATCAGCGCCCGCCCGTCCGTCCAGGCCAGCAGGTCGGCGGGGACCGCCTCGGCCAGGTCCGTCGGGTTGGACATCGGCAGGATGATCGGGCGCTCGGCGTGCGCGGCCATCGTGCGGACGATGTCCTCCGAGAAGGCGCCGCCCTGCCCCGAGGTGCCGATCAGCACCGTCGGCCGCACCCGTTCGACGACCTCGGCCAGCGCGATGCCGCCCACCTTCTCGTCCCGGTGCCAGTCGGCGACCTCGGCGGCCGGACGGGCGTAGCGGGTCTGGAAGTCGCGCAGGTCGTCCTGGTCATCGGTGAGCAGGCCGTACCGGTCGACGGCGAAGATGCGGGCGGCGGCCTCCTCGGCGGTCAGCCCGTCGGCGACCATGGCGTCCCGCAGCTGGTCCGCGATGCCGATCCCGGCGGTGCCCGCGCCGAAGACCACCGCCCGGTGTTCACGCAGCGGAGTGCCGCTGGCCTTCACGCCGGAGAGCACGGCGGCGAGGTTGACGGCGCCGGTGCCCTGCACGTCGTCGTTGAAGGTGAACTCCTGCGGGCGGTAACGGTCCAGGATGCGGCGGGCGTTGGCGGGACCGAAGTCCTCCCAGTGCAGGAGGGCGTCGGGGAAGAGGCGGCGGGCGGTGGTGACGTAGGCGTCGATGAAGGCGTCGTAGGTCTCCCGGTCCACGCGCGGGTGCCGGTTGCCCAGGTAGAGCGGGTCCTCCAGGAGTTCCTCGCGGTTGGTGCCGACGTCCAGCATGACCGCCAGGGTGCGGTTCGGGTCGATGCCGGCGGCGGCCGTGTACACGGCGAGCTTGCCCACCGAGATGTCGATGCCGCCCACTCCCCAGTCGCCGATGCCGAGGATCGCCTCGCCGTCCGTGGCGACGATCAGGTCGACGTCGTGCGGGCCGAGGCCGGAGGCGGTGAGCGCGCCCTCGATCTCCTCCGGCGCGTGCACCGACAGGTACACCCCGGCCGGGCGCCGGTACTCGTAGCTGTAGCGCTGGATCGCCTTGCCGACGGTCGGGGTGTAGACGATCGGCAGCATCTCTTCGAGGTGATCGCCCAGCAGCCGGTAGAAGAGCACCTGGTTGCGGTCGTGCAGGGCGGTGAGATTGACGTTCTTGGCCAGGTCCGTCGGCTGTGCGGCGTACTGCTGGTAGGCCCGCTCGGCCTGCTGCTCCAGGGTCAGCACCGCCGGCGGCACCAGCCCCACCAGGCCCAGCTTCCGCCGCTCCTCGGGGGTGAAGGCGGTGCCCCGGTTGAGGCGGGGCTGGGAGAGGACCTCGCGCCCGCGGGCGGTGGTCTCGATGCGCCCTTCGTCGGCGTTCCACTGGGTGGTCATGCTCGGCTCCTTGTCGCTTCCGGCGAATCCCTGCCTTCCGCAAGAGTCGACCCGCGGGAACGCATACGTCCAATGCCTGGAACGGCGGTGACCCATGAGCCGACGGCATGCATAGCACCCCACCTGCGCCTTCGCCCGCATGCACGCCGTGGCCCTCAGGCCGCCGGACGGATCAGTCCCGACTCGTAGGCGAAGGTCACCGCCTGGACCCGGGCGCGCGCGCCGATCTTCCCGAGGACGTTGCTGACGTGGGTCTTCACGGTGGTCGGGGCGATGGACAGCCACTGGGCGATCTCGGCGTTGGTCCAGCCGGAGGCCACGGCGATCAGGACGTCGCGTTCGCGCTGGGTGAGGGTGCCGATCCCCGAGGTGCGGGGCAGCGGGCGGACGGTGTGCTGCTGGCGGACGGCGTCGATGAGCGCGCGGGTCAGCCCGGGCGTGATCACGGCGTCCCCGGTGGCCACCACCCTGATGGCCGCGGTCAGTTCGGCCGGGTCGGCGTCGTTGAGCAGGAAGCCGGCGGCCCCCGCCCGCAGCGCCGCCCAGGCGTCGGCCTCCCGGTCGGCCGCGGTCAGCACCAGCACCCGGGTGGCGGACGGCTCCTCGCCGGGGAGCCCCGGAGTGCGGGCCCGGGGGGCCGGCCCGGCCGGGTGGGCCGGGCCGGTGATGCGCCGGATGGTGTCGATGGCGTCCGCCCGGGACAGCGTGCTGTCCATGACGACGACGTCGGGACGGAGCGCGGCGCCGGCACGGATCGCCTCGTCCCCGTCCGCCGCCTCCCCGACGACCGTCAGTCCCGGTTCGGCGGTCAGCAGCATGCGCAGGGCGAGGCGCTGGAGTGACTGGTCGTTGACGACGAGTACGGAGACGGTCTTCTCCCTGCGGGGTTCCACGCGAGGTTCCATGCGAGGTCCGTTCCCTGAACGAAACAGTTTCGTTCACATGCTACGCCCGGCACCGCCCTGCGGGGAGAGTGGGCCTGCTCTCACTCGGCTCGGGCAGAGCGCAGGGCGTCGAGCAGGTCCACTCTGTTCGTCGTGATCGAGTCCACGTTCATGTCCAGCAGGCGGCGCAGGGAGCGGCGGGTGTCCGGGGTCCAGCAGGAGACCAGGTGGCCCGTGTGGTGGACGTGCTCGGTCAGGGCGTGGTCGAGCAGGGTGAAGCGGTAGTTGAGGTAGCGGGGGCGGATCGCGGCGAGCAGCACGGGGCGGGTCGGGGCCAGCGTCGTGCGGGTCAGGGCGATCTCCGCCGCCGTGTCCGCCGCGCGCACCGCCAGCATCGCCGCCGCGTCCCCCGTGTAGAAGACGCGGTCCGTCGCACCGCACTCCCGTGCCACGGCCACGATCCTGGCCACCGCCCGCTCGCTCGGGCCGCCGGGCAGGTCGATCATCACCCGGCCGTCCTCCGTGGCCGCCAGCGCCTCGGCGAGGGTCGGGACGCCGCCCGCCGTGAGGCCGCGCACCTCGTCCGCCGACAGGGCGGTCAGCGGGCGGTCGTGTTTCCACAGCCGCTTGAGCGTGGCGTCGTGCAGGAGGACGGGGACGCCGTCACGGGTGAGGCGTACGTCGATCTCCACCGCGTCCGCGCCCCGGCGGAGCGCGGAACGCAGCGAGTCGAGCGTGTTCTCACGGAAACGATAGGGGTCGCCGCGATGGGCCACGGCGGTCACGGTCTGCATGGGCCCATGGTCTCAGGGGCCGGCGGGGGACCGTCTGCTCGTCGGAGGGCTGTCGGCTCGTCAGGGGGCGAGCCACGCCTTGGTGTAAGCGTCGATCTCGGCCGAGATCCTCGCCTTGCCCGGCTGGTCCAGGAAGGACGCCTCGACCGCGTTCTTGGCGAGGTCGGCGATGCCGTTCTCGTCGAGGCCGAGGAGACGGGCGGCGACGACGTACTCGTTGTTCAGGTCGGTGCCGAACATCGGCGGGTCGTCGGAATTGACCGTGACCAGGACACCGGCGTCCACGAAGGCCCTGATCGGGTGCTCTTCGAGGGTGCGGACCGCGCGCGTGGCGATGTTGGAGGTCGGGCACACCTCCAGCGCGATCCGGTGCTCCGCGAGGTGCGCGAGGAGCTTCGGGTCCTGCGCGGAACTGGTGCCGTGGCCGATGCGCTCGGCGTGCAGCTCGACCAGGGCGTCCCAGACCGTTCCGGGACCGGTGGTCTCACCGGCGTGCGGGACGGAGTGCAGACCGGCCGCGACCGCCTGGTCGAAGTACGGCTTGAACTGCGGCCGGGGCACCCCGATCTCGGGACCGCCGAGACCGAACGAGACCAGTCCCTCCGGGCGGAGCCGGTCGTCGGTCGCGAGCCGTACCGTCTCCTCGGCGGCCTCCAGACCCGCCTCGCCGGGGATGTCGAAGCACCAGCGCAGCACGGTTCCGAACTCGGCCTCGGCCGCCTTCCGCGCGTCCTCGATCGCGTCCATGAAGGCCCGCGCGTCGATGCCGCGCCGGGTGGACGAGAACGGGGTGATCGTCAGCTCCGCGTAGCGCACCTGCTGGCGGGCCAGTTCGCGGCCCACCTCGTAGGTGAGCAGGCGGACGTCCTCGGGCGTGCGGATCAGATCGACGACCGACAGGTAGACGTCGATGAAGTGGGCGAAGTCCGTGAACGTGAAGTAGTCGACCAGCGCCTCGGGGTCCGTGGGCACCTTGGAGTCGGGGTGCCGGGCGGCCAGTTCCGACACGATGCGAGGGGAGGCGGAGCCGACGTGGTGGACGTGCAGTTCGGCCTTGGGCAACCCGGCCACGAAGGCGTGCAGGTCGCGCGGGGCGGCGGGTTCGGCGTGGCGGTCGGTCAAGGGTTCCTCCCCGGAACGGCGCGAGGGCCGCCTGCGGCGGCGGTACGCCGTGAGCTGGCCCCTTGCGCGGTGATCGGCTGATCGGTGGTCCGGGGTCATCGTAGGCCGGACCGGTGTTCGACATGACCGGGCCTTAGCATGACGGGCGGCACGCGCGTGGGAGAGGGGACACCGACAGATGGCTGACGAGGCGCCTGAGGCTCCGAGGGTACGGCTGGACAAGGGCGCGGAAGCGGGGGAGGGGGCCGGGCGCGCGGCGGACGCCGCGGTGACCGGCGACGGCTCGCGGGGACGGGCCGCGGCCGCGCCCACGGGCGGCCCCGGTGGGACGGTGCTGTCCGTCGGCCCCGACACTCCGGGTACACCGGCACCGTCGGTCCCCGACCAGCGGACGGTCGTCGCACCAGCGGACACCCAGGCTCCCCCTGCCCCCACACTCCAGAAGGGGACCAACCCCTTCACGCCACCGACCGCCCCGCCCCCGGCGGCGCCCACCGCCCCCTTCGCACCGCCGTCGGCCACCCCCGCGACGTCCGCCGCGACCCCCTTCGCCGCACCGGCCGCCCCGCCCCCCAACCCCTTCGCGCCGCCGTCGGCCACCCCTCAGGTGCCGCCCCCCACCCCCTTCGCGCCCCCGCCTGCCGTCCCTCCGCAGTCGCAGGCCAACCCCTTCGCGCCGCCCGGGGCCCACGTCGCGCCGCATCCCTATGCACCACCGGCCCCTCCGCTCAGCTCGGCCGTGCCTCCGCCGCCCATAGCCCCTGACGGGCCCGGGCAGGTGCCGTACGGCTACCCCGGCGCCCCGGCTCCCGGTCCGATGCCCGCGGGCCCGGGCTACGGGTATCCCGGGCCGTCGCTGCCGTCGTATCCGGGTGGGCCCGGAGGGTACGGCGGCTGGCCCGGGATGCAGGCCGCGCCCAACAACGGGATGGGCACCGCCGGCATGGTCACCGGGATCATCAGCGCCATCGGGTTCTGTCTGACGCCGGTCGCCCTGGTCACCGGGATCCTGGCGATCGTCCTCGGCGTCCTCGGGCGGGCGCGGGTCAGGCGCGGGGAGGCCACGAACCCGGGGCAGGCGCTGGCCGGGATCATCTGCGGGTCGGCGGGGCTGGTGCTGGCCGCCGCGTTCATCGCACTGATCGTCTTCGCCGAGACGCAGAACTAGGCGGCACCGGTCCCGTCCGCCGACAGTTGCTCTCTCGCCCGCATCAGCGCGAACCCCAGCAGATTCGCCCCCCGCCACCGCTCCGGGTCGTCCGCCCCCGCATCCGTCGCCGCCAGCCCGATCCCCCACACCCGGTCCACCGGGCTCGCCTCCACCAGGACGCGGTCGCCCGTGCCCAGCAGGAAGTCCCGCAGCCTGGCGTCGGCGGCGAACTTGTGCACGCTGCCCTCGGTCACGATCCCCAGCCGCTCCCGCTGCCAGATCGCCTCGTCGAAGCCCCGGACCAGCCGGCCTTCTTCGCCTCGGCGGGATGCGCGGCCGCCAGCACCCGGCGCTCCGCCTCCGCGTCCGCGAAGAGCCTCGCCTTGGCCGCCATCATGCAGTGCTCGGCGGTCGCGTAGCCGACACCGTCGACCACGAAGGGTGACGGCCACCACTGACTCAGGCAGCTCGCCGAGACCTGGCCGTCCGGCCGCGGCCGGTGCCCCCAGAAGTGCAGGTACGTGATCCTGGCCCCCGCCCGGACCGCCCTGATCAGGGCTTCCACAGAATCGATCTTCACCATGCACGCCAGTCTGGCAGGCACCACTGACACTCCGTCCTCCCTTTTCCGTTCCCACTCGACACCTGGTCGACAGATTCCGTCGCGTAACCAAAAGGCAACAACGGAATCACTTGTTGGACTCCCCTTGCTCTGTCAGGATCGGCAGTCAAATCCAGCTGGAGCTACGCCACCCGCCTCTCGGGACGGGCGCACGGCGGAGGAGAAGCGACATGGACAACCCGGGCACCGCCACCCCGGAGACCTTCCCCGCGCAGGAGCGGCTCGCCGGCGGCGCGCAGTACATCGCCGGACGGTTCGCCAAGGGCACGTCGGGCCGTACGCACGCCGTCGTCGACCCGGCCACCGGCGCCGACGTGTACACCTACGAGCTGGCGGGCACGGCGGACGTGGACGCGGCCGTGGCCGCCGCACGGGACGCCTTTCCCGGCTGGGCCGGGGCGACCCCCGGCGAGCGGTCCGACGCGCTGCACCGGTTCGCCGCCGTCCTCGCCGACCGCGCCGAGGAGTTCGCCCGCGCCGAGTCGCTCCAGTGCGGCAAGCCGCTGAAGCTGACGCGCGAGTTCGACGTCCCGGGGACCATCGACAACACCGCCTTCTTCGCGGGCGCCGCCCGGCACCTCCAGGGGCAGGCGGCGGCGGAGTACTCGGGCGACCACACGTCGTACGTCCGCCGGGAGCCCATCGGGGTCGTCGGGTCGGTCGCGCCCTGGAACTACCCGCTGCAGATGGCCGCCTGGAAGATCCTCCCGGCGATCGCCGCGGGCAACACCGTCGTGCTCAAGCCGGCCGAGCTGACCCCGCTCACCTCGCTCCTCTTCGCCGAGGCCGCCACCCTGGCCGGGATCCCCGACGGGGTGATCAACATCGTCACCGGGACGGGGAAGGAGGCCGGTGAGCACCTCGTCGGCCATCCCGACGTCGCCATGACCTCCTTCACCGGCTCGACCGGCGTCGGGAAGCGGGTCGCCGAGATCGCCACGGCGACCGTCAAGCGCCTCCACCTGGAGCTGGGCGGCAAGGCACCCTTCGTGGTCTTCGACGACGCCGACCTGGAGGCCGCGGTTCACGGGGCGGTCGCGGGTTCGCTGATCAACACCGGGCAGGACTGCACGGCGGCCACGCGCGCGTACGTGCAGCGGCCGCTCTACGACGCCTTCGTGGAGCGGACGGCCGCGCTCATGGAGACCGTCCGGCTCGGTGACCCGTTCGCTCCCGGTACCGACCTCGGGCCGCTGATCTCGCACGCGCAGCGGGACCGGGTCGCCGCCTTCGTGGAACGGGCGCGCGGCTACGCGCGCGTGGTGACGGGCGGCGAGCCGCCCCAGGACGAGCTCAAGAGCGGCGCGTACTACCGGCCCACCCTGATCGCCGACGCGCCGCAGGACAGCGAGATCGTCCAGGCCGAGATCTTCGGCCCTGTGCTGGTCGTCCTGCCGTTCGACACTGATGATGAGGGCATCCGGCTGGCCAACGACACCCCGTACGGACTGGCCGCCTCGGCGTGGACCGGCAGCGTCTACCGCGCGGGCCGCGCGACCCGTGAGATCAAGGCGGGGTGCGTATGGGTCAACGACCACATCCCGATCATCAGCGAGATGCCGCACGGCGGCTACAAGGCGTCCGGCTTCGGCAAGGACATGTCGGCGTACTCGTTCGAGGAGTACACCCAGGTCAAGCACGTAATGTTCGACAATACGGCGGTGGCTCGGAAGGACTGGCACCGCACGATCTTCGGGGACCGATAGTCATACCTCCGGCCGCTCGGTGAACGGCCGTCTTCCCGAAAGGGCATCTAGCGCATGAGGCAGTACGAGCCCGACCGCCCCACCCCGGTCGAGATGGCCGCGATCCGGCGCAGCCTACGCACCGGCCGGGCCGCCCTGGCCCGCCGTTCGTTCCTGGGCGGCGCGCTCGCGGTGGGCGGCGTCGGGGCGCTGAGCGCCTGCGGCATCCCCGCGGCCGGCAAGACCCAGGGCGGAGTCTCCGCCGACGACCACTCGGCCAAGGAGAAGGTGGTCAACTTCTCCAACTGGCCCGAGTACATCGACGTGGACGACAGCGGGAAGACCCACCCCACGCTGGACGAGTTCCGCAAGCGGACCGGCATCACCGTCAAGTACACCGAGGACATCAACGACAACGACGAGTTCTTCGGCAAGGTCCAGCCGCAGCTCGCCGCCGGCCAGGACACCGGCCGGGACCTGATCGTCCTCACCGACTGGCTGGCCGCCCGGATGATCCGGCTCGGCTACGTCCAGCAGCTGGACGCGTCCAACCTGCCGCATGCCTTCGCCAACCTGTCCGACCAGTTCCGCAGCCCCGACTGGGACCCCGGCCGCGCCTACTCGTACCCCTGGCAGGGCATCTCCACCGTCGTCGCCTTCAACAAGAAGGCGCTGAACGGCGTCGAGGTGAAGTCGGTCTCCGACCTGCTCGACAACCCCGCGCTCAAGGGCCGGGTCGGCCTGCTCACGGAGATGCGGGACACCGTCGGCATGACCATGCTCGACATGGGCATCGACCCGGGGAAGTTCGGCGACGACGACTACGACAAGGTGATCGCCCGCCTGCAGAAGGCCGTCGACAAGGGGCAGATCCGCCGCTTCACCGGCAACGACTACACCTCGGACCTCAGCAAGGGCGACCTGGCCGCCTGCGTGGCCTGGGGAGGTGACATCGTGCAGCTCCAGGCCGACAACCCGGACGTCGGCTACGTCATCCCGGACAGCGGCTACATGACGTCGACCGACAACATGATGATCCCCAACAAGGCGCGTCACAAGACGAACGCCGAACGGCTGATCGACTTCTACTACGAGCCCCAGCCGGCCGCGGAACTCTCCGCCTACGTCAACTACGTCAGCCCGGTCGCGGGCGTGCGGCCGTACCTCGCCAAGATCGACAAGGGGGCGGCGAGCAACCCGCTGATCGTTCCCGACAAGGCCATGCAGGCCAGGTCCCATGCCTTCCGGGCCCTCAGCTCGAAGGAAGAGACGGCCTACCAGCAGAAGTTCGCGAAGCTCACAGGGGCGTGACGACACCATGACGAAAGACAGCAGCGGCGACGTCCGCCTCACCGGCATCGGCAAGACCTACGACAACGGCTTCACCGCCGTACAGCCGATGGACCTGACCGTGCCGCAGGGCTCCTTCTTCGCCCTCCTCGGCGCCTCGGGCTGCGGCAAGACCACCACCCTGCGCATGATCGCGGGCCTGGAGGAGCCGACCAGCGGCACCGTGCACCTCGGCGACCAGGACGTCACCCACCTGCCGCCCTACAAGCGGCCGGTGAACACGGTCTTCCAGTCCTACGCCCTCTTCCCGCACCTGGACATCTTCGAGAACGTCGCCTTCGGCCTGCGCAGGCGCGGCATCAAGAGCGTGAAGAAGCAGGTCGAGGACATGCTGGAGCTGGTCCAGCTAGGCGAGCAGGCCCGCAAGAAACCGCACCAGCTCTCCGGCGGCCAGCAGCAGCGCGTCGCGGTGGCCCGCGCCCTCATCAACCACCCGAAGGTGCTCCTCCTCGACGAGCCGCTCGGCGCCCTCGACCTCAAGCTGCGCCGTCAGATGCAGCTGGAGCTCAAGCGCATCCAGACCGAGGTGGGCATCACCTTCATCCACGTCACGCACGACCAGGAGGAGGCCATGACCATGGCCGACACGGTCGCCGTGATGAACGCGGGACGTGTCGAGCAGCTCGGCTCGCCGGCCGACCTCTACGAGAACCCGAACACCACGTTCGTCGCGAACTTCCTCGGCACGTCGAACCTCATCGAGGCCGAGGTCGACACGAAGAACGGCGACGACATCGTGCTCAAGGCCGGCGACGGCAAGCTGGTGCTGCCCGAGGCGCGATGTTCGGCGCCCACCACGACCGGCGGCAAGGTGCTGGTCGGCATCCGGCCCGAGAAGATCTCCCTCACCCACGCCGACGACGCGGGCACCATTCCCGAGGGCCGCAACAGGATCACCGGCAAGGTCGCCGACGCCAGTTTCATCGGTGTCTCCACGCAGTACGTCATCGACAGCGCGGTCTGCCCCGAGTTCGCGGTGTACGTGCAGAACGTCGAGCGCGACGGGCGGCTCGTCCCCGGCGCCGACGTGGTCCTGCACTGGAGCCCCGCCCACACCTTCGGTCTCGACGCCGCCCAGGACATCGACGCCGGCACCGAGGAGGAGGCCGCCTGATGGCCACGCTCTCCGAGGCGCCGCCGCCGCTGGCGCCCGCCGCACCCGAGGCGAAGCCGCCGCGCAGGCGGGGCAGGTGGACCCCCTACTGGCTGCTGCTGCCGGGCATCCTCTGGCTGGTCGTCTTCTTCGCGCTGCCGATGATCTACCAGGCGTCCACGTCGGTCCAGACGGGCTCCCTGGAAGAGGGCTACAAGGTCACCTGGCACGTCGCGACCTACTGGGACGCGCTGAGCGAGTACTGGCCGCAGTTCCTGCGGTCCGTCTTCTACGCCGCCGCGGCCACCGTCCTGTGCCTGCTGCTCGGCTACCCGCTGGCGTACCTGATCGCCTTCCGTGCCGGCCGCTGGCGGAACCTGATCATGATCCTGGTGATCGCGCCGTTCTTCACCAGCTTCCTGATCCGCACCCTGGCCTGGAAGACGATCCTCGCCGACAACGGCCCGGTCGTGCACGTACTGAACTCGCTGCACGTCCTGAGCGTCACCGACTTCCTCGGCTGGACGGCAGGCGACCGGGTACTGGCCACCCCGCTCGCGGTGGTCTGCGGTCTGACGTACAACTTCCTGCCGTTCATGATCCTGCCGCTCTACACCTCGCTGGAACGCATCGACGGACGGCTGCACGAGGCCGCCGGCGACCTGTACGCCAAGCCGTGGACGACGTTCCGGAAGGTCACCTTCCCGCTGTCGATGCCGGGCGTGGTCTCCGGCACCCTGCTCACCTTCATCCCGGCGGCCGGTGACTACGTCAACGCCGAACTCCTCGGCTCGACCGACACCCGCATGATCGGAAACGTGATCCAGACGCAGTTCCTGCGCATCCTGGACTACCCGACGGCGGCAGCCCTGTCGTTCATCCTCATGGCGGCGATCCTCGCCATGGTCACGATCTACATTCGCCGGTCCGGGACGGAGGATCTGGTCTAAATGCCCTTCGTCAACTGGCTCAAGAAAAACCTCGTCGTCATCGCGGGACTGCTGACCCTCGGTTATCTGCTCCTTCCGAACATCATCGTCACGGTGTTCTCCTTCAACAAACCGAAGGGGCGCTTCAACTACGAGTGGCAGCAGTTCTCGCTGGACGCCTGGAAGCAGCCGTGCGGGGTCGCCGACATGTGCGGCTCGCTCGCCATCAGCCTCCAGATCGCCGTCTGGGCGACCATCGGCGCCACCGTGCTCGGCACGATGATCGCCTTCGCGCTGGTCCGCTACCGCTTCCGCGCCCGCGGCGCCGTGAACTCGCTGATCTTCCTGCCGATGGCGATGCCCGAGGTCGTGATGGCGGCCTCGCTGCTCACGCTGTTCCTCAACATGGGCGCCCAGCTGGGCTTCTACACCATCCTGATCGCCCACATCATGTTCTGCCTCAGCTTCGTCGTCACCGCGGTCAAGGCGCGCGTGATGTCGATGGACCCGCGCCTGGAGGAGGCCGCCCGGGACCTCTACGCCGGACCGGCGCAGACGTTCCTCAGGGTCACCCTCCCCATCGCGGCCCCCGGAATCGCCGCGGGCGCGCTGCTGTCCTTCGCGCTCTCCTTCGACGATTTCATCATCACCAATTTCAACGCGGGCTCCACCGTCACCTTCCCCATGTTCGTCTGGGGTTCGGCCCAGCGCGGCACGCCCGTCCAGATCAACGTCATCGGTACGGCCATGTTCCTGGTCGCCGTACTGTTCGTCCTGGCTTCGATGCTCATCAACAACCGCCGCAACCGGCAAAAGGCATAACCCTTTTATCGCTCTGTAGGGAGTTGGAATCATGGCCCCGAGCGCCATGAGCCGTCAGGCAGATTGGACCACGTCACTCTCCGAAGCACAGCCGGTCGCGTACTGGCTCGAAGACCCCGGCAAGCCCCACCCCGAGCCCGCGCTCACCGGCGCCGACACCTGCGACCTGCTGGTCGTCGGCGGCGGGTACGGCGGACTGTGGACCGCGCTCAACGCCAAGGAGCGCGACCCCGGGCGCGATGTGGTCCTGCTGGAAGGCCACGAGGTGGGCTGGGCCGCCTCGGGCCGCAACGGCGGCTTCTGCGCCGCCTCCCTCACCCACGGGCTGCCCAACGGGCTCGCCCGCTGGCCCGGCGAGATCCACCGGCTGCAGGAGCTGGGCATGCGCAACCTCGACGAGATCGAGGCCGCCGTGGCCCGGCACGGCATCGACTGCGAGTTCGAGCGCACCGGCGAGATCGACGTCGCCACCGAGACCTACCAGGCCTGGGCACTGCGCGACTGGCACGAGGAACTGGAACGGCGCGGCCTCGCGGACGGCGTCGAGTTCCTCGACGCCGACGCCGTGCGCGCCCAGGTCGCCTCACCCACCTTCGAGGCCGGCCTGTGGGACCGGCGGGGCGTGGCCATGCTCAATCCGGCCAAGCTCGCCTGGGGCCTCAAGCGGGCCTGCCTCGCCCTCGGTGTCCGGGTGTACGAGCACACGCCCGCCCTCGAACTGAAGCAGTACGGCGCCGGCATGGCCGTCCGCACCCCGTACGGCGTGGTCCGTGCCCGGCAGGTCGCGCTCTGCACGAACGTCTTCCCGAACCTGCTCAAGCGGGTCCGCTCCTACACCGTCCCGGTCTACGACTACGCCCTGATGACCGAGCCGCTCACCGCCGGGCAGCTGGACGCGATCGGCTGGCGGAACCGGCAGGGCCTCGGCGACTCCGCCAACCAGTTCCACTACTTCCGGCTCTCCGCCGACAACCGCATCCTGTGGGGCGGCTACGACGCCATCCACCACTACGGCGGCCGGGTGCGCCGCGAGTACGACGACCGCCCGGAGACCTACGCCAAGCTGGCCGGCCACTTCTTCACCTGCTTCCCGCAGCTGGAGGGCGTCCGCTTCAGCCACGCCTGGGGCGGCGCGATCGACACCTGCTCCCGCTTCTCGGCGTTCTTCGGCACCGCGCACCAGGGGAAGGTGGCGTACGCCGCCGGGTACACCGGCCTCGGTGTGGGCGCGACCCGGTTCGGCGCCGACGTGATGCTGGACCTGCTGTCCGGGGAGGACACCGAGCGCACCCGCCTGGAGATGGTCCGCAGGAAACCGCTGCCGTTCCCGCCCGAGCCGTTCGCCTGGACCGGCATCGCCCTCACCAAGTGGTCGCTGGCCCGCGCGGACGCGCACGGGGGGCGCCGGAACCTGTGGCTGAAGGCCATGGACCGGCTGGGGCTCGGATTCGACAGCTGACGGCCCGGCAGGTGACGGCCCGCCACGTGGCCGGGGTCACTCGATCGGGTCGGTGAAACCCGCGTAATGCTCCCGGAGGACCTCCCTCTCCCCTCGTGGACGCGACGACCGCGTCCACGAGTCGGATCGGGAGGTCCTCTTGATGACTGGGGCGAAAACGGCGGTCGAATGGCTGGCATCCGTCGCACCGGACCCCGAGTCCTGCCGCTGGGAGTGGGAGCGCAACCCCCTGGGGGTGGCGCTGCTGCCCGCCGGCAGGGCCTGGGACGTGCTGATCCTGCCGGGCGAACTCGGCTGCCGCACCCTCGACGTGCTCACCCGCGTCCTCGGCCGGCCGGGGCCCGTCCTGGTCGACTTCGGGGACAACCGGGTGGGCTTCTTCGTACCGCCCGGGACGGCCGCGCGCTGGCTCGGCACGGGGATCCGCACGGCGGGGGCCGGCACCTGGATCGTGGTGCCCCACCCCGGGCGGTCGGCCCGCGGGGTGCGGTGGCTGGTGACGCCGGACGGGTCGGGGACGCTGACGGATCCGGCGCTGCTGGAGCTGGCGATGCACGAGGCCGCCGCCGGCTTGGCCGACGGTGACTAGGCGCCGTTCGTACGCGGATTGTCGGTCGGCGTGCGGGCGGTCGTGAAGGGCCGTAGCTCTTGACAGGAGAATTGGTCTGGACCAAGTTGAGTGCGCACCCCACCTCCAAATCCCCCCTCCCTGGAGGCACTTGTGGTTCGCGCGAGACATGTCCTCACCATGCTCACGGCCGCGTTGCTGGCCGTACCCGGTATCACCGCTCTCTCGTCGGCCGCCCGTGCGGCCGACGCGGACCTCGCCGTCAACGGCGGGTTCGAGTCGGGCCTCTCCGGCTGGACCTGCACGGCGGGCAGCGGCATGACGGTCAACTCTCCCGTGCACAGCGGGAGTTCCGCGCTTCAGGCGACCCCGCTCGGCAGTGACGACGCCCAGTGCGCGGAGACCGTGACCGTCAGGCCGAACGCGCAGTACACCCTCTCCGGCTACGTCCGCGGCTCCTACGTCTACCTCGGCGCGAGCGGCACCGGCACCACCGACGTCTCCACCTGGACCCAGTCCGCCCCCGACTGGCAGAAGCTCACGACCACCTTCACCACGGGCGCCTCGACCACCAAGGTCACGATCTACACCCACGGCTGGTACGGCACCGGCGCCTACTACGCCGACGACCTGTCGCTGGTCGGACCGGGCGCCTCCGCGGACCAGCCGCCGGCCGCCCCCACCGGCCTCACCGCGGGCACGGTCACCTCCTCCAGCGTGGCCCTGTCCTGGACCGCGGCCACCGGCGCGACGAGTTACGCGGTCTACCGGGACGGCGTGAAGGTCCAGACGCCGGCCGGCACGTCGGCGACCGTGACCGGCCTGTCCCCGTCCACCGCCTACAGCTTCCAGGTCACCGCCGTGAACGCCGCCGGAGAGTCGGCGAAGTCGGCCGCGGTGACCGCCACCACGACCACCGGCTCCTCCGGCGGCTCCACCGGCCTGCCCGCCCACGCCCTGGTCGGCTACCTCCACGCCTCCTTCGCCAACGGCTCCGGCTACACCCGCCTGGCCGACGTGCCCGACAGCTGGGACGTCATCGACCTGGCCTTCGGCGAGCCGACCTCCGCCACCTCCGGGGACATCCGCTTCAACCGCTGCCCGGTGACCCAGTGCCCGAACGTCGAGTCCGACGCCGACTTCAAGGCGGCCGTCAAGGCCAAGCAGGCGGCGGGCAAGAAGGTGCTGATATCGATCGGCGGAGCCAACGGCCAGGTGCAGCTGACCACCACGGCGGCCCGCGACACCTTCGTCTCCTCGGTCTCGGACATCATCGACACCTACGGTCTGGACGGCCTGGACATCGACTTCGAGGGCCACTCGCTGTCCCTGGACGCGAACGACACCGACTTCCGGAACCCGACGACCCCGGTGATCGTCAACCTCATCTCCGCGCTGCGGACGCTGAAGGCGAAGTACGGGGCGCGGTTCGTGCTGTCGATGGCGCCCGAGACCTTCTTCGTGCAGATGGGCTACCAGTACTACGGCACCGGCAAGTGGGGTGGCCAGGACCCCCGCTGCGGGGCCTACCTCCCGGTCGTCTACGCCCTGCGCGACGACCTGACCCTGCTGCACGTCCAGGACTACAACTCGGGTCCGATCATGGGGCTCGACAACCAGTACCACTCGATGGGCGGCGCCGACTTCCACATCGCGATGACGGACATGCTGCTCACCGGGTTCCCGGTGGCGGGCGACGCGGGCAAGGTGTTCCCGCCGCTGCGCCCCGACCAGATCGCGATCGGCATGCCGGCGTCGACCAACGCGGGCAACGGCTACGTGGCGCCGTCCGAGGTCACCAAGGCCCTGGACTGCCTGACGAAGAAGACGAACTGCGGGTCCTACACCCCGCACGGCACCTGGCCCGCGCTGCGCGGCCTGATGACCTGGTCGGTCAACTGGGACCGGTACTCGAACTGGGAGTTCCAGAAGAACTTCGACGCCTACTTCGGCTGAGCAGCAGGGCCAGCGCGGTCAGCATGACCGAGGCCAGGCACCAGCTGGCCAGCACGTCCAGCGGCCAGTGCCAGCCGCGGCGGACCAGGCCGTAGGAGACGCCGAGGACCAGGGCCGCGCAGATCCCGACGGCCAGCCGGCGGGCCCGCGCGGAGGCCAGCCAGGGGAGGAGGATCAGGGTCGCGGAGCCGTACGCGATCGCGGCCGTCGCCGTGTGGCCGGAGGGGAAGTAGCCGACCGCCGGGGGCACCACGGGGGTCCCCGGGCGGGCGGTCCAGTCCTTGAGCGGGACGACGATCGCGGGGACCAGGGCCATCAGGACGGCCGCCGCCGTGGGCGGCAGCCACCAGCGGTCCGTGCCGGCGGTACGGCCGCGCAGGCCGACGTAGGCGATGGCGACCACCAGGACCGGGACCGCGACCTGCACGTTGCCGAGGTCGGAGAGGCCGGAGGAGAAGCGGTCCGGGTGGACCAGGGCGCCGCTCAGACGGCTGTCCAGGCGCAGCAGGGGGCCGTGCGCCACGACCTGCCAGGTGATCAGCGCGAAGAGGACGGCCGGAAGGCCCATGAGTCCCGCGAGGAGAAGGAGAAGAAAGGAGGTCGGCCGCCCCGGAACAGGGGGGGTGGTTCCGAGGCGGCCGTCCGGACCGGAACGCCGCACGCCCCGGGGGGTTTGGGGCGGGCGACCGTCCGATCGGTGAGGAGATCCGGCGCCGGAGGCTCCGGTTGTGTGCGCGAGGGCACGACCAGGTCGAAGCTGGGGAGGCCCCGTCCTGAAGTCGCCCACAGTCCCCTGTGGGCGGGGTGTATCTCTCATCTGCTCAGAACCTACGGCAGGGGGTGGCACGACGACAGGCGGAATCGCGTCCCGCCATCCACCTCGCACACCTTCTTCACACGGCCTGACGGGAGCCGCCCAAGCCTCCCACATCCCACCGGACGGGACGGCCGGGGCGGCGCCGACGCACCGGAACGGGCCCCCTGGCCCGGCCCGGCTGGGCCAGAGGGGCTCAGATCCGCGCGAAGGCCTGCTCGATGATGTCGAGGCCCTCGTTGAGGAGGTCCTCGCCGATCACCAGCGGGGGCAGGAAGCGCAGCACGTTGCCGTAGGTGCCGCAGGTCAGGACCAGCAGGCCCTCCTGGTGGCAGGCCTTGGCGAGCGCGGCGGTCGCCTCCGGGTTCGGCTCCTTGGTGGCGCGGTCCTTGACCAGCTCGATGGCGATCATCGCGCCCCGGCCGCGCACGTCACCGATGACGTCGAACTTCTCGGCCATGGCGGTCAGGCGGGGCTTCATGATCGCCTCGATGTTCTTCGCCCTGGTGTTGAGGTCGAGCTCCTTCATGGTCTCGATGGCGCCGAGCGCACCGGCGCAGGCCACCGGGTTGCCGCCGTACGTGCCGCCGAGGCCGCCGGCGTGGGCGGCGTCCATGATCTCGGCGCGGCCGGTGACCGCGGCCAGCGGCAGACCGCCCGCGATGCCCTTGGCGGTCGTGATCAGGTCGGGGACGATCCCCTCGTCCTCGCAGGCGAACCACTGACCGGTCCGGCAGAAGCCGGACTGGATCTCGTCGGCGACGAAGACGATCCCGTTGTCCTTGGCGAACTGGCTGATCGCGGGCAGGAAGCCCTTCGCCGGCTCGATGAAGCCGCCCTCGCCGAGCACCGGCTCGATGATGATCGCGGCGACGTTGTCGGCGCCGATCTGCTTGCTGATCTGGTCGATGGCCTGCTTGGCGGCCTCCGGACCGGCGTTCTGCGGGCCGGTGGGCCAGCGGTAGGCGTACGCGACCGGCACCCGGTACACCTCCGGCGCGAACGGTCCGAAGCCGTTCTTGTACGGCATGTTCTTCGAGGTCAGCGCCATGGTGAGGTTCGTACGGCCGTGGTAGCCGTGGTCGAAGACGACCACGGCCTGGCGCTTGGTGTAGGCACGCGCGATCTTGACGGCGTTCTCGACGGCCTCGGCGCCGCTGTTGAACAGCGCGGACTTCTTGGCGTGGTCGCCGGGGGTCAGCTCGGCGAGCGCCTCGGCGACCTCGACGTAGCCCTCGTACGGGGTGACCATGAAACAGGTGTGCGTGAAGTCGGCCAGCTGGGCGCTCGCCCGGCGTACGACGGCCTCCGCCGAGGCGCCCACGCTGGTCACCGCGATACCGGAACCGAAGTCGATCAGGCGGTTGCCGTCGACGTCCTCGATGATGCCGCCGCCCGCGCGGGTGGTGAACACCGGCAGCACGGAGCCGACGCCCTGCGCGACCGCGGCGAGACGACGGGTCTGCAGCTCCTGCGACTTGGGGCCGGGGATGGCGGTGACGACGCGGCGCTCCTGCGGAAGTGCGGTCATGGGGGGCTCCCTGGTGAATCGTGCGAACCGGCGAGGCCCGGGCTGCGGACCGAGTGGTCTTCCGGGTGACTCCGGCGGTGCGTTTTCGGACGCTTTCCTTCTTTCTTCGCAGGCTAGAGCCGGGTGCGGGAGGTGGGCATGCTCCATGTGGGCGTTGTCGGGGCGTGACGTTGTCCGTCATGGACATAGGGCAGCGGGAGGGACCGTGGCCGACCGCGCGGCTCCTCGGCCGCGTAAGCGGTGAACTCCCTTGGGGTGAGCGTTAGATTGGCCGCTGACGGTGGACGGAACGGCTGGTCAGGGAGCGAGAGCGATGGACAGCGACGGGACGCGGGACGCCCGGGGCACGCATGCGAATCCTGTGCCGCGTCCGGCGGGGCCGCAGGACACGGGCGCCGCGCCGACCGAGGCGTCCGCGGTACCGACCGGGGCGTCCGCCGCGCCGGGCGGCACCTTCGCGGTGCCGCCGCGGCCGACGGCACCGCCGACCGTGCCCCCGCTGCCGGACGGCGCGGCCTTCCTCGGCTGGCTGCGCACCCCCCGGCCGGAGGCGGCCCCGGGGGTGTGGCGGTTCGGGTACCGGGCGCGGCCCACCGAGGAGCCCGAGGCGATCCCGGCCCGGCAGCTGCTGAGCGGCGCGCTGATCGCGTTCCTGGTCGGCTGGCTGCTCTGGTCGCTGCTGTGGAACGGCTACCTGGGCGGCTGGTGGGTGGTCCCGCTGGAGCTGTTCACCCCGGACTCCTGGCGGCACAGCGACGACGCCGTGGGCAACGCGGTCCTCTGGTACGGCTACTACGCGCTGATCGCCCTCGCGATCGCGCTCGTCGTCGGCCGTCTCGGCCGCTGGGGCGAGGTCTGGCGCCGCTACGGCCCGCCCGCCTGGAACCCGGCCACGCCGGCCGCCGAGCGGCCGCCCGCCCCCGAGCAGGACCCCGCCGAATTCGTGTACCTCCGCCAGGCCGGCGCGCACGAGGCCGCCGACCGGCTGGCCGGGGAGGCGCGTGGCGGGCTGATGCGGGACGTGGACCACGCCCGCATCGCCCGTGCCTGGCAGGGGGTGCAGAGCGGCCGGCACGGCATGGCCGCCTTCTGCGCCGCCGTCGTCAAGGACGGCGCCGCCGCCTGCCTGCACCCCTCCGGCGAACGCGACCTGCCCGCCCGGCACGCCCGGCACGACCTGGTGACCGGCCAGGTCCGGCTCGGCACGACGGCCGACGACCCCCGCAACCCGTACCACTACCGGGGCACCGGCCTCGCCCTCGGCCCCGACCTGCTCGGCACCTCCCTGCTCGCCGTCGGCCCGGCCGGCTCCGGCAAGACCGGCTCCCTGGTCCGCCCGCTCGCCGAGTCGCTGTGCCTGCACGCGCTCGCCGGGCGCGCCTCCGTGGTCGTCGTCGGCGCGGCCGGCGCCGGGCTCGGACCCGCCGACGCCTACGACGTCGTCGTCCGCATCGCCCACCCCGAGTCCGTCTACGACCTCGACCTGTACGGCGGCACCACCGACCCCGACGAAGCCGCCGCCATACTCGCCGAGGCCCTCGTCGGCGACCTCGCCGACCCGCACCCCGGCAGCGACAGCCGCCGCTCCACCACCGTCCTCGCCCAGCTGCTCGGCCCCTTCAGGGCGGTGCACGGCCGCTTCCCCTCGGTGCCCGAGCTCCGCCAGCTCCTCGACGGCGCCGCCGGCCCGCTGGCCGCGCTCCGCAAGGGGCTCAGCGTCACGGGACACGAGTCGCTGCTGCGCGAACTCGACGCCCGGGAACGGCAGATGGGTCACCCCGGCGACGTGGGCGCGGTCCTCGCCGACCGCATCGCCCTGCTCGACCGCCCGGCGTTCGCCGGCTTCTTCGACACCTCGGGACAGACCCGCCCCTTCTCCCTCAAGGCCCTCGACCACCCGGTCCGGGTCCGCATCGACCTGCCCGAGCGCGGCCACGCCGACGCCTCCCGCATCCTGGCCCGCCTGGTGCTCGCCCAGTTCACGGCGAGCGTGACCGTACGGGACGACCGCTCGCTCTTCGCCTGCCTGCTCCTGGACGACGCGACGGGCGTCGTCACCCCCGAGGCGGTGCGCGGCATCCAGCGGCTGCGCTCGGCCAACGCGGGCGTCGCGCTGACCCTCCGTACGCTCGACGACGTACCCCGCCCGCTGCGCGGTCCGCTGCTCGGCGCCGCCGGCTGCCGGATGGCCTTCGCCGGCCTCACCCCCTGGGACGGGCAGGACTTCGCCGAGGTGTGGGGCAAGGAGTGGACCGAGACCCGGGACGTCACCGACCGGCAGATCATCGCGGAGACCCCGGCCGGCAAGGCGCTGCACGTCGTACGCCGGGTGATCACGGGCAAGGCGCCCACCGCGCGGGCGGTCACCGTACGGCAGGTGGAGCGGGAGCGCTGGTCCGCCTCCGAACTGGCGCACGGGGTGCCCGCCGGTCACGCCGTCCTCTCCCTGACGACGGTCAAGGGCGAACACGCGCCGCCCCTGCTGGTGGACCTGAGGAGCGGCGGCCGGGCCTGAACGAGGGCGCACGGGCGACCGTACAGTGAGGCAGAATCGACAGTGGCCCTTCGTACGGGACGGCCAAACTGCCCGCTGCCCTGTCGCGACTGTCACGACCGTCCCGACTGTCACGACCGAAGAGAAGACCTGACGGCCCGATGCCACCGACGCTCGCCTCGCTCGTCCACCACTCCGCGCTCAAACTGACCGTGCGCGCGGGCGAGGGCCGCCTCGACGTGCCCGTGCGC
Source organism: Streptomyces sp. NPDC021562 (assembly GCF_040640875.1). NCBI lineage: Bacteria > Bacillati > Actinomycetota > Actinomycetes > Kitasatosporales > Streptomycetaceae > Streptomyces > Streptomyces sp. NPDC021562. The sequence continues at coordinate 67,550 of NZ_JBFACN010000008.1, read as the reverse complement.
TGGGCCCATGTCAGCGAACTCGCCGACCCGGTGCCGTACATGGAGGGCGGCGAACTGCTCCTGATCACCGCGCTGAAACTGGACGCGGAGGATCCCCAGGCCATGCGGCGGTATGTGAAACGCCTGGTCGGAGCGGGTGTGGTGGGTCTCGGCTTCGCCGTCGGGGTCAACTATGAGGAGATCCCCGAAGCGCTGGTCGACGCGGCGGAGAAGGAGGGCCTGCCCCTCCTGGAGGTGCCGCGCCGCACCCCCTTCCTCGCCATCAGCAAGGCGGTCTCGGCGGCGATCGCGGCCGACCAGTACCGCGCGGTGACCGCGGGCTTCGCCGCCCAGCGGGAACTGACCAGGCAGGCACTGAACGCGGGACCCGAGGGGCTGCTCTCCGCGCTCGCCGCCCAGGTGGACGGCTGGGCGGCGCTGTACGACGCGTCCGGCGCGGTGGTGGCGACCGCACCCGAGTGGGCGGGCCGCCGGGCGGCACGGCTCACCGCGGAGGTGGAACGCCTCCGCGAGCGCCCGGCACCGGCCTCCTCGGTGGTGGGCGGCCCCGACCACGAGGACCGGGTCGAGCTGCACTCCCTCGGGACGGGCCGCCGCCCGCGCGCCGCCCTTGCGGTCGGTACGGCGGCGGCCCTCGGCACGGCCGAGCGCTACGCCGTCCACTCCGCCATCGCCCTGCTCACCCTCACGACGGAACGCTCCCGTTCGCTGCACGCGGCCGAGCAGCGGGTCGGGGAGGCGGTGCTGCGGATGCTGCTCGCCGGGCAGCCGGACCATGCGCGGGCCGTCGCCGGAGACCTGTACGGGAGGCTGCTCGACGCACCCTTCCGGATGGTCGTCGCGGACGCGGGCGGCGAGCTGCGGACCGGCCTCACCGAGGTCGTGGAGTCGGCCGCGGCGCGCTCCGGGGAGGCGGTCCTGGTGGTGCCCGAGGGGGCGGAGCGGCTGGTGGTGCTGGCCGCCGACGGGGGCGCGGCGGTGACGGCGTGCACGGAGTACGCGGCGGCCCGGGAGGCCGCCCGGACGGCCGCCGGCGAGCAGGGCGGCGGGGACGACGAGGAGCTGGTGGTGGGCCTGTCCGCGCCGGCCGGCCCGGCCGGTGCCGCGGCCGCCTACCGGCAGGCCGAACAGGCGCTGTCGGTGGCCCGGCGCAGGGGCCGGGTCCTGGTCGAGCACGAGCAGCTGGCGTCGGGCTCGGTGCTTCCGCTGCTGGCCGACGACGCGGTGCGGGCGTTCGCGGACGGCCTGCTGAGGGCGCTGCGCGAGCACGACGCGACCGGCCGCGGTGACCTGGTCGCCTCGCTGCGGGCCTGGCTCTCCCGGCACGGCCAGTGGGACGCGGCGGCCGCGGACCTGGGCGTCCACCGCCACACCCTGCGCTACCGGATGCGCAGGGTGGAGGAGATCCTCGGCCGCTCCCTGGACGACCCGGACGTACGGATGGAACTGTGGCTGGCCCTGAAGGCGACGTCAGGGGACTGACCCGGCGGCGGCGCCCCTGACAAAGCGTCGCACCCGCGCCCGGCACCACTACACCCCGGACAAACGCGCCGCCGCCCCCGGCGACCTACCGTGGACCCGAACGCACACACCCCCAACGCGGAAGGGCCGGGGCCCGCACATGACTTCCACCACCGCCTTCTGGCTCGCCGGCCGCCAGGTCACCGGCGAGGACACCTTCGACGTCACCAGCCCGTGGGACGGTCGTCTCGTGGGCAGGGTCGGCGTCCCCACCGACGCCCAGGTCGAGGAGGCCGTCGCCGCCGCGTACGCGGTACGCGACGAGTTCGCCGCCACTCCGGCCCACGTACGCGCCGCCGCCCTCGACCACGTCAGCCGCCGCCTCGCCGAGCGCACCGAGGAGATAGCCCAGCTGATCTCCGCCGAGAACGGCAAGCCGATCAAGTGGGCCCGCGGCGAGGTCGGCCGTGCCGTCTCCGTGTTCCGGTTCGCCGCCGAAGAGGCCCGCCGCTTCAACGGCGGCGAGGCCCAGCGCCTCGACACCGACCTCGGCGGCCAGGGCCGGCTCGCGCTGACCCGCCGCTTCCCGAAGGGCGTCGTCCTCGGCATCGCGCCCTTCAACTTCCCGCTCAACCTGTGCGCCCACAAGATCGCCCCGGCCATCGCGGCCGGCGCGCCGATCATCCTCAAGCCGGCCCCGGCCACCCCCCTCTCCGGCCTGATCATCGGCGACCTGCTCGCCGAGACCACGGGTCTGCCGGCCGGCTCCTGGTCGATCCTCCCGGTCGCCAACGACAAGATGGCCGCCCTCGTCCAGGACGAGCGCCTCCCGGTCATCTCGTTCACCGGTTCCGAGAAGGTCGGCTACTCGATCATGGACTCGGTCCCGCGCAAGCACTGCACCCTGGAGCTGGGCGGCAACGGCGCGGCCGTCGTCCTCGGCGACTACGCGAGCGACGCCGACCTCGACTGGGCCGCCGGCCGCATCGCGACCTTCTCCAACTACCAGGGCGGCCAGTCCTGCATCTCGGTGCAGCGGGTCATCGCCGACGCGTCCGTGTACGACCGTCTGCTGCCGCGCATCGTCGCCGCCGTCGAGGCCCAGGTCACCGGTGACCCCGCCGACCCCAAGACCGATGTCGGCCCGCTGGTCAGCGAGGCCGCCGCGGAGCGCGTCGAGGCGTGGGTGAAGGAGGCCGTCGAGGACGGCGCCACCCTGCTCACCGGCGGCGACCGGGACGGCGCCACCTACGCGCCGACCGTCCTCACCGACGTCCCGGCCGACACCACCGTCTCCTGCGAGGAGGTCTTCGGGCCCGTCCTCACCGTGCAGAAGGTGCACGGCGAGGCCGAGGCCTTCGCTGCCGTCAACGACTCCAAGTACGGCCTCCAGGCGGGCGTCTTCACCCATGACGTACAGACCGCCTTCCGGGCCCACCGCGCCCTGGAGGTCGGCGGTGTGATCATCGGCGACGTCCCCTCCTACCGCGCCGACCAGATGCCGTACGGCGGCGTCAAGCAGTCCGGCGTCGGCCGCGAGGGCGTCAGGTTCGCGATGGACGACTACACCTACGAGCGGGTCCTGGTCCTCACCGGCCTCGCCCTCTGACCCCCCCCCGGAACACCCACCACGGCCGGAGCCCGCTGTGCGGGGGCTCCGGCCGTGCCGTCGGTGTCGGGCGGCAGCCGGCCCGGCGGCTCACCTGCCTGATCGACCGCCGATCTCCCCGGCCAGCGCCGCGTAGATGTACTCGCTGCCCCAGCGATCCCCGTCGAGGTCGTTCTCGACCAGGTGCGCCTCCCGACGCATCCCGAGGCGCTCACAGACCCGCACGGACCCCGTGTTCTCCACGTCCAGCCGCGCGTAGAGCCGGTGCACGCCCAGCGTGTCGAAGGCGAACCGGGCCAGCGCCGAGGCCGCCTCGGTCGCGTAGCCGTGCCCCTGGTGACGTGGGTCGAGGGTCCAGCCGATCTCCGCCTGGGCGGCGCGGGCATGGGCCAGGGTGAGCGTCACCTCGCCGAGGACGCCGGGCTCGTCGTGTCGGCACACGGCAAGCGCCAGCTTGTCCCCGTCGGCGCACCAGACCGAGTGCGCCGCGCGCTCGGCCGCAACCTGCTCGCTGCGCTCCCGCGTGTGCGCCGGCCGGTACAAGTAGCGCGCCACGCTCGGCAGGCTCTGGTAGGCGTACAGGTCGTCGGCGTCGCCGGGAGTGAACAGACGCAGCGACAACCGGGGCGTGGTCATCGGCAGCAGCGAGGCGATGTCCATGCGGGCCTCCGGGGCGCGGGTATCGATCAAGACGCCGCCTGATCTTCGCACCGTGACCGACGGGCAGCCACGCCTTTTCCACAGCGGCGCCTGGCAGCACCACTGGTCTCCGCAGACGAGTGGCCCGGGGCCGGGACCGCCCTCAGGCGGTGAAGCCGACGTGCGCGAGTCGCAGCGGGCCGTGCAGTTCGATGTGCAGGTCGTGGACGCCCTCGGCGGCGAGGTCCGCGGTGAGTGTGGTGTAGGTGTACACGTCCGCGGTGGGCTCGCCGAGGGTGAGTACGGCCGTCCGCGCGCCGCCGTCCAGGGCCAGCTCCAGCGTGCCCGCGCCCGAGACCAGCGCCCGGACCGTCGTCACCCCGGTGCCGAAGTCGCACTCCCGGTAGAGGAGTTCCCCGGGTGCGTCGCCCTCGGGGGCGACCGCGTCGCCCGCCGTCTTCGACCGGTCCACCAGCGCGGTGCCCGACTGCTCGTCGAAGTCGGCCGCGTCCAGGCCGCGTTCGGCGACGGGGCGCGGTGCCGCCCGCTCGCCGTCCAGGACCAGGGTCGTACGCAGCCGGACGTCCTCGCTGGACGCGCCCACCAGCACCTCGTACGGACCCTGCTCCAGGCGGCGGGCACCGCTCCGCACGTCCCAGAAGGCGAGGGCGGTGAGCGGGACCTCGAAGACCAGGCCGGCGCGCTCGCCCGGGGCCAGGGTGATCCTGCGGTGGTCGAGGAGTTCGCGGCGCGGTCGGGGCACGGAGGGTTCGACGGCGCGGGCGTACAGCTGGGGCACCTCGTCCGCCGTCATGTCGCCCGTGTTGGTGACGGTGCACGAGACGCGGAGCGCCCCGTCGCGCACCTCGGCCGTCAGGTCCGCGTAGGCGAAGGACGCGTAGGACAGGCCGTGGCCGAACGGGAAGAGCGGGGTGCCCTCGAAGTAGAGGTACGTCTGGCGCGAGCCCAGGACGTCGTAGTCGAGGAGGCCGGGCAGGTCGGTGTCGGAGGCGTACCAGGTCTGCGGGAGGCGGCCGGCGGGGGAGACGTCACCGGCCAGTACGCGGGCGAGGGCGGTGCCGGCCGCCTGGCCGCCGTGGGCCGTCCAGAGCACGGCCGGCAGGCCGGCCGGGTCCACGGCGTAGGGGTAGGCCGACGTCAGCGCCAGGACGGTGGCCGGGTTCGCGGCGCGGGCCGCGCGCAGCAGGTGTTCCTGCTGCGGGGGCAGCGCCAGGGTCGTACGGTCCTCGGTCTCCCGGCCGTTGATGTGCGGGTCGTTGCCCGCGACCACCAGGACCGCGTCGGCCGCGGCGGCCACCCTGGCGACGGTGTCCGCGCCGCGCTCCACGACGATCACGTCGAAAACCGCCGCGTCCTCGGCGGCAACCCTGACCCCGTCCGCGGCGACACAGACGTGGCGACCCGTGCCGAGATGCCTCAGGAGGTGACCGTCTTCGTGCGGTTCCAGGCGGAACGTCTCCTGCACGACCCAGCCGCCGGGCTGGTCCGCGGCGGCGCGCACGAAACCGTCGTCGGCGACCGAGAGGTAGCGGCCGTCCGGGGCGCGCAGCGTCAGCACCCCCTCGCCCCAGTCGAGGAGGGCGAACTCGGTTCCGGTGGCGCCGGTGCCGAGCGGCGGGAGGTCCGTCCGGCCCGCCAGCAGCGCCGGGTCCAGGGCGCCCGCCGCGCCGCGCACCTCGTCGGCGGCCTCGGGAGCGGGCGGGACGTGCAGGAACGTGCCGTCGGCGAGCCTCAGCCGGACCCGGTCCACGCCCTCCGCGAACTCCACGCGCCCCGCGCCGAACCGTTCGTACAGGCCCTCCAGCGCGGTGGCGCGGTGCAGCAGGGTGCCGCTGTACCAGTCCAGCTTGCACTCGTCGGCGAGCAGGCCGACCACGGCGAGCCGGGTGTCGGGCGCGAGCGGCAGCAGGTCACCGTCGTTCTTGAGGAGTACGACCGCCTGCTCCGCCGCCTCCCGGGCGAGGTCCCGGTGCGCCGCGGTGTCGAACTCCGGGGACTCGGCGGCGGGCAGGTGCGGGTCGTGGTCCGGGTCGAACTCGCCGAGCCGGAAGCGGACCGAGAGTTGGCGGCGCACCGCCGTGTCGATGTCGGCCTCCGTCAACAGGCCTTCGGACAGCGCCCCGTTGACGCGTGCGATGATCTCCGAGGCGTCCGTGCCGTGGTCGGTGAAGCTGTCGACGCCGGCGAGCAGGGCGGCCGCCGTGGCCTCCTCGTGGGTGTCGAAGTAGTGCTCGTGGTCGACCAGGTTGGAGGGCGCGCCGGCGTCCGAGCAGACCAGCAGCTCCTCGTCGGTCCAGGTGCGCAGGTGCTCGCGCAGGTACGGGGAGACGTGGTTGGGACGGCCGTTGACCAGGTTGTACGCGGGCATCACCCCGGCCACCGCGCCCGCCCGGACGGTCTCCTCGAAGGCGCGCAGGTCGTACTCGTGCAGCACGCGCGGGCGCACCGAGGAGGACGAAGTGGCCCGGTCCGTCTCGTTGTTGTGGGCCAGCCAGTGCTTCAGGACGGGAGCGGTGCGCCAGTACACCGGGTGGTCGCCGCGCAGCCCGCGGGTGTAGGCGGTGGCGATGGCGGAGGTCAGCTTCGGGTCCTCCGAGTAGCCCTCCTCGTTGCGGCCCCACAGCGGGTGGCGCAGCAGGTTCACCGTCGGCGCCCAGACGTTGAGGCCCACGCGGTCGTCGCGTGCCCGCATCGCCCGGACCTCCTTGGACACCGCCTCGCCGACCCGGCGGACGAGCTCGGTGTTCCAGGTCGCGCCGAGCCCCACCGCCTGCGGGAAGACCGTGGCCGGGCCCATCCAGGCCACCCCGTGCAGGGCCTCCTGGCCGGTGCGGAAGGCGGCGATGCCGAGGCGCTCGACGGCAGGCGTGAACTGGTGCAGGAAGGAGACCTTCTCGTCCAGGGTGAGGCGTGCCAGCAGGTCGTCGATGCGCTTCGCGAACGGCAGGTGCGGATCGCGGAAAGGCGGCGTGGGCGGCGTTGGTGCGGTCACGTGGCGTTCCCCTTGCGCTGGAGCGGCGAGGCGCTTTCGAAGCGCTTCGATGCTCATTCGACGCAGGGGTGGGTGTCAAGGGATGCACACTGCGATTTCAAGCAGCGCATGCCAAGAGGTCACTCCCGGCGGTACGGAGGAATCTTGGAAGCGACCCTTGTGCACCCCCCGGTGTTCACTTAACCTCGCAGCAACATCGAAGCGCTTCGACTGGCGAGTCCGCCCAGCGATCCCCTGACCGGGGCTGGGGAGCGGTCGGAGCACCGCTTCTGCTCAGCCAGTTCCACTCGAGACACCGCAGCCGACGGCCACCGCCGGGTGTCCTGGTGCGCCACGAAGGGTTGACGCAATGACGCCGAACGCCGCTTCCGCCCCCTCCGGGCCGAGCCGGAGAAGTTTCCTCGCCTCCACGGCCGTCGCCACCGCAGCGGTGGCGGGCGGGATGCCGTTGCTCGCGGCGTGCGGGGCGTCGGACAGCGGGTCGGGAGGGGGCTCCTCCTCGGGCAGGGACGCGAAGAAGCTGCTGCCGTCCTACGTCGCCAACAACGTGGTGACCCCGGACATCCCTGCGAAGAACGGCTCCGCGATCGGTTTCACCGCCAAACTCGACCTGGCGACCCTGAAGACCTCCGTCCCGAAGAAGCTCGGCAAGGGCGGCAAGGTCACCGTCATGTCCCCGTTCTGGGGCTCCCCGCCGAAGCAGGACAACGCCTACTACCGGGCGATGAACGACCTGATCGGCGTCGACGTCCAGTGGCAGAACCAGGACGGCAACACCTACGACCAGAAGCTGGGCGCGGTCCTCGCCTCCAGCGACGTACCGGACGTCGTGGTGGTCCCGGGCTGGAACATGGGCGGCAAGATCCCCACCGCCATCATCAGCAAGTTCGCCGATCTCGGCCCGTACCTGTCGGGCGACAAGGTCAAGGACTACCCGAACCTGGCCGCCATCCCGACCGACGCCTGGCGGCGCTGCATCTTCGGCGGAAAACTGCGCGGCCTGCCGCAGCCCTCGCCGTACGTCACCGGCATCGTGCCCCTCTACCGCAAGGACATCTTCGACAAGAAGGGGTACGCCGTCCCGCGTTCGGCGGACGAGTTCCTCTCCCTCGCCAAGGAGATCACCAGCGCCAAGGCCAAGCGCTGGGCGTGCCTGGACATGAAGTGGACCGCCTTCCAGTCCTTCGGCGTGCTCTCCGGCAGCGAGAAACCGCTCGGCTGGAACCTCGTCGACGGCAAGCTGGTCAACCGCATCGAGACCCAGGAATACCTCGAAGCGCTGGAATGGGCCCGCAAGCTCTTCGCCGCCGGGGTCGTGCACCCCGACGCGATGCTGGGCAAGAACGCCCCCGACCCGGGCCCGAAGTTCGCGGCCGGCGAGTTCCTGATCTACCCCAACAACATCAGCCAGTGGTGGGGCCGCACCGCGGAACAGGCCACCCAGAACCCCGAGTTCAAGATCTGGGGCATGGACATCTTCGGTCACGACGGCGGCCACCCGCAGCTGTGGGCCGAACAGCCCGCCGGCATCTTCGCCTTCGTCAACAAGAACGCCTCGGAGTCCGTGATCCGCGACGTGCTGGCCGTCGCCAACGTCACCGCCGCGCCGTACGGCACCAAGGAGTACATGCTCACCAACTACGGCCCCGAGGGCACCGACTACACCGTCAAGAACGGCGTACCCACCAAGACCACCCAGGGCAACAACGAGGTCCTCAACGCCTACGTCATGGTCGCCAGCCCCGCCGCCACCATCGCCCACCCCGACTTCCCCGAGGTCGCCAAGGCCCAGGTCGAATGGCAGCAGCGGATGGGCGCCTTCACCAAGAAGTCCAGCTTCTACGGCCAGATGATCACCGAGCCGTCCCGCTACACCAACCTCGGCAACGACTTCGAGCAGCTGGAAGACGACATCACGCGCGGCCGCAAGAAGATCAGCGACATGCAGCAGGCCGTCTCCGACTGGCGGAGCAAGGGCGGCGACAAGCTGCGCGACTGGTACCAGAAGCTGCTCGACGACAACGGCTCCTCGGCGAGCTGACCGGACACCGAGGCAAGGAGAACGGCCGTGTCCCACAGCACGGTGCCTCGCAGCAGAGCCGAGGCACACGACAGGGCGGGGAGGACCCCGGTGGCGTCCGACGGCACCACCGCAGCCGGCGAGAAGGAGAAGGCCGGGAAACCGAGCCTGCGCCTCAGATTCAGACGCGACCGGACGCTGATCCTGATGACGCTGCCGGCGGTCCTGCTCCTCCTGGTCTTCAACTACCTGCCCATCCTCGGCAACATCGTCGCCTTCCAGGACTACGACCCGTACGTCAGCGACAACGGCATCGTCTCCATGCTGCACAGCGCCTGGGTGGGCGTGGAGAACTTCCAGCAGATCTTCGCGGACTCGGCGTTCTGGAACGCGGTGAAGAACACCCTGGTGCTGTTCTTCCTGCAACTCGTGCTGTTCTTCCCGGTCCCGATCGCCCTCGCGCTGCTCATCAACAGCGTGGTCCGGCCCCGGCTCCGGGCGCTCTCCCAGGCGATCCTCTACCTCCCGCACTTCTTCTCCTGGGTGCTGGTCATCTCCGTCTTCCAGCAGATCTTCGGCGGCGCGGGCGTGCTCTCGCAGCTGCTGCGGCGACACGGATACGACGGCCTCACCCTCATGACCGACCCGTCGACCTTCAAGTTCCTCGTCACGGCGGAGAGCATCTGGAAGGACGCCGGCTGGGGGATCATCGTCTTCCTCGCCGCGCTGGCCTCGGTCAGCCCCGACCTGTACGAGGCCGCCGCGATGGACGGCGCGGGCCGCTGGCGCCGCATCTGGCACGTCACGCTCCCCGCGCTGCGCCCGGTGATCGCGCTGCTGCTGGTGCTGCGCGTCGGTGACGCGCTGACCGTCGGCTTCGAACAGATCCTGCTGCAGCGGGACGCGGTCGGACCGGGAGCCGCGGAGGTCCTCGACACCTTCGTCTGGTGGAACGGCGTCCGCAACCAGGACTTCGGCTACGCGGCCGCCGCCGGCCTCATCAAGGGCGTGGTCAGCCTCGGCCTCGTCCTCGTCGCGAACAAGGTGGCCCATCTCATGGGCGAGCAGGGGGTGTACAAGAAGTGACCGCCGTCATCGACAAGCCGCCCGTACGGGAACCCTCCCGGTGGGCCGCGCCGCCCCGGCCGGTCTGGGAGGAGGAGCCCAGCAAGGCCGGTGTGGCCGGCAAGGGACTCGTCCTCACCCTCGCCTGCCTCGGTGTCCTCTTCCCGCTGTGGATCATCGTGGTCACCAGCCTCTCCTCGCGCAAGACGATCGACGAGGCCGGCGGACTGGTGATGGTGCCCAGGAGCATCACCTTCGTCGCCTACCGGGAACTGCTGAGCGGCGGCCAGGTCACCCGGGCCGCGGTCATCAGCGTCCTGATCACCGTCGTCGGCACGCTGTTCTCGATGACCGTGTCGGTGCTGTGCGCCTACGGCCTCTCGCGCATCGGCTCCCTCGGGCACCGCTGGTTCCTGATGCTGCTGCTCGCGACCATGTTCTTCAGCGCGGGCCTGATCCCGACGTACCTCCTGGTCCAGTCCCTGGGCCTGACCGACACCTACCTCGCCCTGATCCTGCCGAGCGCGGTGAGCGTCTTCAACATCCTCGTCCTGCGCGGGTTCTTCATGGGGATCTCGCAGGAACTCATCGACAGCGCCCGCATCGACGGCGCCGGGGACTTCCGGATCCTGTGGCAGATCGTCATGCCCCTGTCCCGGGCGGTGCTGGCCGTGATCACCCTGTTCTACGCGGTGGGGTACTGGAGCGCCTGGTTCAACGCGTCCCTCTACCTCAACGACCAGGACATGATGCCGCTGCAGAACGTCATGATCCAGCTGGTCCAGAAGCAGCAGGCCCCGGTGGGGCTGGGGCAGGCGATCAAGACGGGCCAGCTGTCGTACCTGTCGGTGCAGATGGCGGTGATGGTGATGGCGCTGCTGCCGGTGGCGGTCCTGTCGCCGTTCGTCCAGAAGCACTTCAAGAAGGGGATGCTCACCGGGGCGGTGAAGGGGTAGCTCCGACGGCGCCTTCCGGGAGGGGTGCGGGGAGCGTCGGCGACTGCGGGTGATTCCTGGCCGGTCGCGCAGTTCCTCCCCCAGCCTTCGGCCGGGGGTACCCCCAGCGCCCCTGAGGGGCGCGCTGTCCATCCGTGTCCTACAGGCTGCGGGCAGTCGTGCCTCCCCCAGAGCCCGAAAGGCCTGGGGGGACCCCCAGGCGGCACGGGTGGGCGCAGCGGTGCCCCGCCCGCGCCGGTGAGTGAAGCGCCGGTACCCCGACCGCACCCCGGACCACCAACCCACCCACGTCACCGAAGGTCCCCCCATGCCCACCCTGAGCCGCAGAACTGTCCTCGTCGGCACCGCAGCGACCGCCGCTCTCACCGCCCTCCCGATCCCCACCGCCCACGCGGCCGAGCCCGAGCCGGAGGCGTACCGCTGGCGCAACGTCGTCATCGGCGGCACCGGATTCATCACCGGTGTCCTCTTCCACCCCACCGTCCCCGGCCTCGCCTACGCCCGTACCGACATCGGCGGCGCCTACCGCTGGGACGCCCGCCACGCCCGCTGGACGCCGCTCACCGACCACCTGGGCTGGGACGACTGGAACCTCCTCGGGGTCGAGGCCCTCGCCGTGGACCCCGCCCACCCGGACCGGCTCTACCTCGCGTGCGGGACGTACTCCCAGTCCTGGGCGGGCAACGGCGCCGTCCTGCGCTCGGACGACCGCGGCGCCACCTGGACCCGTACCGACCTCACCGTCAAGCTCGGCGCCAACGAGGACGGCCGGGGCACGGGCGAGCGACTCCTGGTCGACCCGCGGGACAGCGACACGCTGTGGCTGGGCACCCGGCACGACGGGCTGCTCAGATCGACCGACCGGGGCGCCACCTGGTCGGCGGTCACCGGCTTCCCGCCCGCCCCCGCCGCCTCCGGCCAGGGCGTCACCCTGCTCGTCGCGGCCGGCCGTACGGTGTACGCCGGCTGGGGCGACGGCGACGACGGCGCCACCGCCGTCACCCTGTACCGCACCGCCGACGGCACCGGCTGGGAAGCCGTGCCCGGGCAGCCCACCGGCACCGCCGCCAGGATCCCGGTGCGCGCCGCCTACGACCGCCACGCCCGTGAGCTGTACGTGACGTACGCCGACGCCCCCGGTCCCAACGGGCAGGCGAACGGCAGTGTGCACAAGCTCGCCACGAGCCGGGACGAATGGACCGAGGTCACCCCGGTCCGGCCCGGCGGCGGCGACACCTTCGGCTACGGCGGCGTCGCCGTCGACGCCCGCAGGCCCGGCACCGTCGTCGTCTCCACCAACAACCGGTGGACGGCCGTCGACACCCTCTACCGGACCACCGACGGCGGCCGCACCTGGACGTCCCTCAAGGACTCCGCCGTCCTCGACGTGTCCGAGACCCCCTTCCTCACGTTCGGCGGCGACCGGCCCAAGTTCGGCTGGTGGATCCAGGCCGTCGCCGTCGACCCGTACGACTCGAAACACGTCGTCTACGGCACCGGTGCCACCCTCTACGCCACCCGCGACCTCGTCCACTGGGCCCCGCGCGTCCGGGGCCTGGAGGAGACGTCGGTGCTCCGGCTGGTGTCGCCCCCGGTCGGGGAGGCGCACCTGCTGAGCGGCTCGGGGGACATCGGCGTCCTGTACCACGACCGGCTCACCGCGTCCCCGTCCCGCGGCACGGCCACGAACCCCGTGTTCGGGTCGGCGACGGGGCTCGCGCAGGCCGCGGGCAGGCCGGCGTACGTGGTCCGCACCGGCTGGGGCGACCACGGCAACGGCGCGTACTCGAACGACGGGGGCCGGACGTGGGCGCCCTTCGCCGCCCAGCCCTCCGTCGCCCACGACGCACCGGGGCCGATCGCCACCAACGCCGACGGCAGCGTGCTGCTGTGGTCCTTCGTGCACTGGGACGGGACCAGGTACCCCGCCCACCGGTCGGACGACAACGGCACCACCTGGACCGAGGTCTCCTCCTTCCCGAAGGGCGCCACGCCGGTCGCCGACCCGGCCGACCCGACGCTCTTCTACGCGTACGACACCGACACGGGAACGCTACAAGCCAGCACTGACAGTGGCCGGACGTTCACGGTGCGTGCGACCGGGCTGCCCGCTGGGGACAGCCAGTTCCAGCTGGTCGCCGCGCCCGGCCGGAGCGGCGACCTGTGGCTGAGCGGGAAGACGAACGGCCTGTACCGGTCCACCGACGGGGGCGTCACCTTCGCCGCGGTCGCGAGCTGCCCGGCCGCGTACACCCTCGGCTTCGGCAAGGCGGCGCCCGGCGCCGGCTACCCGGCGATCTACCTGGTCGGCTCCACCGGGTCCGGTATCGCCGTCCACCGCTCCGACGACGAGGCGGCCACCTGGACCCGGATCAACGACGACCGGCACCAGTGGGGCTGGACCGGGCAGGCCGTCACCGGCGACCCGCGCGTGTACGGCCGGGTCTACCTGGCCACCAACGGACGCGGCATCCAGTACGGGGAGCCCCGCTGATGCCGGGGCTCTCCGACGCCACCCGCGGCCGCATCCTCTTCGGCGGCGACTACAACCCCGAGCAGTGGCCCGAGGAGACCTGGCACGAGGACGTCCGGCTGATGAAGGCCGCCGGCGTCAACTCCGTCACCATGGGGGTCTTCTCCTGGGCCCGCCTCGAACCCCGTCCGGGGGAGCGCGACTTCGGCTGGCTGGACCGGCTGATGGACCTGATGCACGAGAACGGCATCGGGGTCGTCCTGGCCACCCCGACCTCCGCCCCGCCGCCGTGGCTGGGGCGGCTGCACCCCGACACGCTGCCCCGCGACGCCGAAGGACGTACCGAGTGGTGGGGCGGCCGCCAGCACTTCTCGCACTCCAGCGCCACCTACCGCCGCCACGCCGCCGCCATCACCGAGGACCTCGCCGCCCGCTACGGCGGCCACCCCGCCCTCACGATGTGGCACATCAACAACGAGTACTGCACCGTCGACCACGGCGACGAGGCCGCCGCCGCCTTCCGGCGCTGGCTGCGCGACCGCTACGGCACCCTCGAAGCCCTCAACTCCGCCTGGGGGACCGCGTTCTGGAGCCAGGGCTACGACACCTGGGACGGCATCCTGCCCGCGCGCCACACGCATTACATGAAGAACCCCGCCCAGGTGCTGGACTTCCGCCGCTTCACCTCCGACATGCTCCTGGAGTGCTTCACGGCCGAGCGGGACATCGTCGCCCGGTACACCCCGCACATCCCGGTGACCACCAACTTCATGCCGCTGTGGATCGGCCAGGACGCCTGGCGCTGGGCCGGCGAGGAGGACGTCGTCTCCGTCGACCTCTACCCCGATCCGCGGGACCCCCTCGGCCCACAGCACGGCGCGCTCGTCCAGGACCTCGCCCGCTCCCAGGCGCGCGGCCCCTGGATGCTCATGGAGCAGGCCGCCGGGCCGGTCAACTGGCGCGGGGTGAACCACCCCAAGCCGCGCGGCCTCAACCGCCTGTGGTCCTTCCAGGCCGTGGCCCGCGGCGCGGACGCCGTCTGCTACTTCCAGTGGCGGCAGTCGAGGCAGGGCGCCGAGAAGTTCCACTCCGGGATGGTCAGCCACGCGGGGGAGGAGGGCCGCACCTACCAGGAGGTCAAACGGCTCGGCTCCGAACTGGCCGTGATCGGCGAGCGGGTGACGGGCGGCCGCATCGACGCCGGTGTCGCGATCCTCCACGACTGGCACTCCTGGTGGGCCGGCGCCCACGAAGGGCGGCTCTCCACCGAGGTCGACCTTCCCGACGTCCTGGGCGCCTGGCACCGGGCGCTGTGGGAGTCCGGTCTCACCACCGACTTCGCCCACCCGGAACACGACCTGTCCGCCTACCGGCTGGTGGTCGTCCCGCAGCTCTACCTGCTGACCGACGCCGCCATCGACAACCTCCTGGCCTACGTCCGCGCCGGCGGCACCCTCGTCAGCGGCTTCCTGACCGGCGTCGCGGACGAGGACGACCGGATCCGCCCGGGCGGCATGGACGGCCGGCTGCGGGAGCTGTTCGGCATCCGCACCCTGCACGAGTGGTGGCCGCTGGACGCGGGGGAGACCGTAGCCTGCCAGGGGTTCCGGGGAACCCTGTGGTCGGAGGAGATCGAGGCCGCGCCCGGTGTCGCGCAGACGGTGCCCTACGTCGGCGGGGAACTCGACGGGCTGCCGGCCGTGCTGCGCAACGGGCGCGCCTGGTACCTCTCCACGCTGCCGGAGCCGGCGGCGCTGCGGGCACTGCTCCGCGAGATCGCCGCCGGGGCCGGCGTCGCCCCGGTGCTGGAAGGGCTGCCGACCGGCGTCGAGGCGGTCCGCCGGGGCGATCTGCTGTTCCTTTTGAATCACGGGCGTGATCAGGTAAAGGTGCCGGTCATGGGAACACACCGAGATCTGCTGACCGGCACGAGCGTCACGGACGAGATCGTGCTCGACCGCTACGGAGTGGCGGTGCTCGCGCCGTGACCGCCACCGGCCCCGTCCACGGCACCTGGGAGCCCGCCCCGGCCGCCCGCTGGGAAGACGCCTTCCTGAGCGGCAACGGCCGGCACGGCGTCCTGGTGTTCGGCGACCCGTACGACGACCGTGTCATCGTCACCCAGCACACCCTGGTCCGCCCGAACGGCGGCGAACACGCCCGCCCGCCCCGCCTGGCGGCCGAACTCGCCGACGTCCAGGACAGGCTGCTCGCCGGCGAGTCGGACGCCGCCGAGCGTTTCACCGACGGCCGTCCGCTCCAGTGGGTGCAGCCCTTCCACCCCGCCTTCCAGGTCCGGCTGCGCAGGCCGCAGGGCCGGACCGACGGCTACCGCCGCTCCGTCGACTTCACCACCGGCGAGGTCACCGCCACCGCCGCCGACTGGACCAGCAGGGTCTTCGTCTCCCGCGCGGACGACGTGATCGTGCAGCAGGTCACCGGTACCACCGGTCTCGCCCTCGACATCGCCCTCGACCACCGGCTCCCCGGCGCCCCGCACGACCTGGGCATCGGCCACGGCGCACTGCGCACCCCCGAGGGCGCCCTGCTCAGCCTCCGCGCCCGCTACCCGGGCAGCGACCGCGCCTACACCGGCGTCACCCTCGTCGCCGTCACCGGCGGCACCACCGAACTGGCCCCGCCCGCCCTCCGCGTGACCGGAGCCGACTCCGTCCTCCTCCTCACCCGGGTCCACCGCCACACCGGCGAACTCGACGTGACCGCCGAGGCACGCGCACTCGGCGACCTCCTCGCCGACGAACGGCCGTACGACTCCCTGCTCGCCCGCCACCTCGCCCTGCACCGCTCCGCCTACCGCCGGGTCGTGCTGGACCTGGCCGCCGACCCGGCCGAACGCGCGCTGCCCGGGACCGGGCTGCTCGACCGGCCGCACAGTGCCGCGCTCCTGGAGCGGCTGTTCGCGGCCGGCCGCTACCACCTGCTCTCCGCCGCCGGCCTCAACCCACCCCGCCTGACCGGCCTGTGGACCGGGGACTGGGACACCGCCTGGTCCGGCGCCTTCACCAACGACGCCAACGTCAACCTCCAGACGGCCTCGGCCGCGGCCGCCGCCCTGCCCGAAGTCACCGAGGCGTGCGCCGCCCTGGTCCAGCGGCAGCTCGGCGACTGGCGGGAGAACGCGCGCGCGGTGTTCGGCGCCCGGGGCGTGGTGGCGCCCGCCCACAGCGACGGCGAGTCCGGACTGTCGTACCACTTCGACCGGGAGTACCCGCTGCACCTGTGGACGGCCGGCGCCGACTGGCTGCTGAAGCCGCTCGTCGACCACGACGAGATCCGCGGCGAGCGCGATCCGCGCACGGCGGACGCCCTCGCCGAGGTCGCCGCGTTCTACGAGGACTTCCTCAGCCGGACCGACGCCGACGGCCACCTGGTGATCGTCCCCTCCTACTCGCCCGAGAACCGGCCGGCGAACGGCAGCTGGGGAGCGGTCAACGCGGCGATGGACCTGTCCGCCGCCCGGCACGCCCTGCGGACGGCGGCCGACTACCACCCGGGTCCCGACGCCGACCGCTGGCGCGCCCTCGCCGACCGGCTGCCCCCGCACCGGATCAACGCCGACGGGGCGCTCGCCGAGTGGGCGTGGCCCGGCCTCGACGACACCTACGACCACCGCCACCTCAGCCACCTCTACGGCGTCTGGCCCCTGGACGAGATCACGCCGTACGACACCCCGGACCTCGCGGCCGCCGCCCACCGGGCCCTCGAACTGCGGGGCGCCGAGAACGACTCCGCGCACGGCCACCTCCACCACGCGCTCATCGCCGCCCGGCTCCGCGACGGCGCACGGGTCGCCGCCGCCCTCGGCCAGGTCCTGGACGGGGACTTCTTCCACGCCTCCCTGATGAGCGCCCACTACCCGCACCGCGACGTCTACAACGCCGACGCCGCGCACACCCTCCCCGCCGTGCTCGTCGAAGCCCTCGTCCAGTCCACCCCGGACCGTCTGGTCCTTCTCCCCGCGCCGCCGGGCGCCCTGAGCACCGGCCGGCTCCACGGCGTCCGCACCCGTTTCGGAGCCGAACTCGACCTCTCCTGGGCGCCCGACGGGGCGCGAGCCGTCCTGAAACCGTCCCGGACGGTCCGTGTCGACCTGTGGACTTCCTCCGGCGCACAGCCGCTCGACCTCGTGGCCGGAGAAGACCACGTCCTCACCCTGGGGACGTGGTGACCCCCGCAATTCCCCCCACCCATGGAAGGGACACCATGGCAGCAAGTACGGCAACACGCACGTACCGCAGGGTCGCCAAGGCCCTGATCGCCCCCGCGCTCGCCCTCGGTGCCACCGTCGGCCTGGCCTCCGCCCCCGCCTCGGCCGCCGTCTGGAGCTCCTGCGACCAGTGGGGCAGCACCACGCTGAACGGCTACACCCTCTACAACGACATCTGGGGCTCCGGCGCCGGCAGCCAGTGCATCTGGGCCAACTCCGGCACCAACTGGGGCGTCTGGGCCGACCACCCCAACACCGGCGGTATCAAGTCCTACCCGAACGCCACCAAGGTGATCAACAAGTCGGTCACCTCGCTCGGTGCACTCTCCAGCGGCTACAACGTCACGGTCCCGTCGTCCGGCGCGTACGAGACCGCCTACGACATCTGGGACACCAGCCACAAGTACGAGATCATGCTCTGGATGAACAAGACCGGAGCCGTCGGTCCGCTGGGCACCTCGCAGGGCACCGTCACCCTGGGCGGCCACACCTGGACCGTCTACAAGGGCAACAACGGCTCCAACGACGTCTTCTCGTTCGTCCGCACGTCCAACTCCAGCTCCGGCACCGTCGACGTCCTGCCGATCCTGAAATGGATCAAGGACACCAAGGGCTGGTTCGGGAACGTCACCATCGGGGACTTCCAGTTCGGCTTCGAGATCACGTCCTCTTCCGGCGGTCTGAACTTCACCGTCAACAGCGAGAGTGTCACCAGCAGTTGAGTGACCGGCCGGCCCCGCGCGCGATGCGGGGCCGGCCTCCTCGCGGTCAGGCCCGGTCGACCTCGGCGCGCAGCGCGTTGTAGTCGGCGAAGGCCGCGTCGACGTCGGCTCGGGTCAGGCCGTAGCGGGCCAGGTCGTACGCGTGCACCCGGGTGCCCTTCGGGCGGGCCGCGACGGCCGGCAGGCGGGCCGCGTCGGCCTCGGTCCAGCGGGCGCCGACGGCCGCGTAGAGCTTGGGGGCGCCCGCGGCCGGGTCGGCGC
Organism: Streptomyces sp. NPDC021562; assembly: GCF_040640875.1. Classification (NCBI taxonomy): domain Bacteria; kingdom Bacillati; phylum Actinomycetota; class Actinomycetes; order Kitasatosporales; family Streptomycetaceae; genus Streptomyces; species Streptomyces sp. NPDC021562. The sequence continues at coordinate 49,103 of NZ_JBFACN010000008.1, read as the reverse complement.
CCAGCCAGGAGTACGGCACGTCGACGAGCAACTCGCGGGGGACGGCCGCCCGGGCGGCCAGGCCGCGGGACGCCGAGCGGGCCAGCAGCCTCAGCCAGGTGGCGCCGATCCAGTGCAGGTCGACGGGGCGGGTGTTCACCGCCATCCCGTGCTCGACCAGGCTGCAGAACGAGGCCACGGCGGTGGCCGGATCGCGGTGCGTCCACACGATCGTGGCGTCCGGGAAGACCGCGCGCAGCGCGTCCAGGTTCTCCAGGTGCAGCGGCGACTTCAGCACCCAGCGGCGGCGCGGACGGCCGTACTGGAGCACCTGGTAGATCTGCTTGAGGTAGCGGTAGTCCGCCTCGAAGTCACGGGCCTCGTGCCAGGGCAGGTATCCGGGGATCACGGCCTGGGACAGCGGCATCACCGTGTGCGGCAGGGCGAAGGTGCACTCTTCCGGGCCTTCGGGACGCAGGGCGTGGATGTGCCGGAAACGCGGCGCGAAGAGGTTGATCCCGTCCACGAGGCGACGGGCCGCCGCGATCGCCTTCTCCTGTTCCGCCGGCGTGCGTTCCAGGTCGGGGGCGAGCAGCTCCCAGAGCAGCGGGCAGCGGTGGTCCGCGGCGAGGGACAGCACGCCGTGCGTGAGCGTGGTGGCGGTGCGGGGCAGACCCACCACGAACACCGGTGCCGTGACGGGCTCCTGCTCGATCGCGGGATGCGCGGCGAGCAGCCGGCGGACACGCGCCCGGTTGGCGAGGTGCCGGCCGACGTGTCCGCGTGCGGACAGCCAGCCGACCGGGGTGAGGTGCTCGGCGTCCGCCCACCATCGCAGCAGGTGACGGAAGTCCTCGTTGAACGGCTCGTCGCCCTCGGTGGGTCCGGCCGCGTCGAGCAGCCGGTCGAAGGCCCGGTCCGGAGCGCGGCGGCCGCGGAAGCCGGGCCTCAGGAACAGGTTGGCGAGCGTCAGAGGGAGCGGGTCCATGGGCACGGGGACGGAACCCTTCGTGGGGGACAGTGGAGGGGATACTGCCTACCCCCGCCAACTGGCCCCGCACACACCCGACTTGAGACATTTACCGGCCGGTGACAGGCGGCGTCGTCATCCGGCCGGGCTACGCCTCCTCCGTCACCGGCAGCCGCGCGCCGTCCCGCAGGAACAGCGGGATGCGGTCAAGTGGAGCGTCCACCGTCACCGCCGCACCGCCCTCGTACGAGGCGCCCGTCCAGGCGTCCGTCCAGCGGGCGCCCGCCGGCAGGTACGCGGTGCGGGCCGTGGCGCCCGCGGTCAGCACCGGCGCCACCAGGAGGTCCGGGCCGAACAGGTACGCGTCGTCGACCGTCCAGGCGGTCTGGTCCCGTGGGAACTCCAGGAACAGCGGCCGCAGCACCGGCAGACCCTCCTCATGGGCCTCCCGCATGACCCGGAGCACGTACGGCTTCAGGCGCTCGCGCAGCCGCAGGTACTTCTCCAGGATCGCGCCGGCCTCCTCGCCGTACGACCACACCTCGTTCGGGCCGCCGGTCATGTCGGGGCCGAGCGGCATGCCCGGGTCACGGAAGCCGTGCAGCCGCATCAGCGGGGACAGCGCGCCGAACTGGAACCAGCGGACCATCACCTCGCGGTACGCCGGGTCGTCCGGATCGCCCCCGTGGAAGCCGCCGATGTCCGTGTTCCACCAGGGGATGCCGGACAGCCCGGTGTTGAGGCCGGCCGCGATCTGGCGGCGCAGGGTCGCGAAGTCGGTGCCGATGTCACCCGACCAGACGGCGGCGCCGTAGCGCTGGCTGCCCGCCCAGGCCGACCGGTTGAGGGTGACCACCTCCTCGCCCTGTGCCCGCAGGCCCTCGTAGAAGGTGCGGGAGTTCTCGGCCGGGTAGCTGTTGCCGACCTCCAGGCCCGGGCCGGTCCAGTAACGCAGGTTCTCCTGGAAGCCGGGCTTCAGCTCCGGCTCGCAGGCGTCCAGCCAGAAGGCCGTGATGCCGTACGGGTCGAGGTAGTTCTCCTTGACCTTCGACCACACGAACGCGCGGGCGTCCGGGTTGGTGGCGTCGTAGAAGGCCACCTGGACGGTCGACGCCACCTCCTTGTCCGGCCAGTCCGCGTGCGCCGTCGGGCCGTACTGGGTGCCGATGAAGTAGCCGCGCTGCTCCATGACGGCGTGGTTCTCGCTCAGCGGTGACACCGACGGCCAGACGCTCACCACCAGCTTGATGCCCAGCTCGTCCAGTTCCCGGACCATCGCGGTCGGGTCCGGCCACTCCTTCGGGTCGAACTTCCACTCGCCCAGATGCGTCCAGTGGAAGAAGTCGCAGACGATCGCCGAGACGGGCAGACCACGGCGCTTGTACTCGCGGGCCACGGCGAGGAGTTCGTCCTGGGTGCGGTAGCGCAGCTTGCACTGCCAGAAACCCGCCGCCCACTCCGGCAGCATCGGCGAACGGCCGGTCACCGCGCTGTAGGTGCGCTGCCCGTCGGCCGGTTCGCCCACGGTGATCCAGTAGTCGAGCTGGCGGGCCGAGTCGGCCACCCAGCGGGTGCCGTTGCCCGCCAGCTCGACCCGGCCGATCGCCGGGTTGTTCCACAGCAGGGTGTAGCCGCGGCTGGAGACCAGGACCGGGACGCAGACCTCGGCGTTGCGCTGGACCAGGTCGAGCACCAGGCCCTTCTGGTCGAGGCGCCCGTGCTGGTGCTGGCCCAGGCCGAACAGCTTCTCGCCCTCGTAGGCGGCGAACCGCTGTTCCAGCCGGTGGTAGCCGTTGCCGACGGCCGTGTAGAGGCGGGAACCGGGCCACCAGAAGTGCGCGCGTTCCTCGGCCAGCACCTCCGAGAGGCCGTCGGTGCGCAGGAAGCGGACCAGGCCCTCGGCGGACACCTCGACGGTCAGGCTCCCGACCGTCAACCGCCCCTCGCCGTCGGTGATCCTGACGGTCGACGCGGCCGGCGGCCGCTCGTCGAGCAGGGCGCCCGGCAGGCCGTCGAGGACCGGGCCGCCGAGCCGGGCGCGCACCCGGACCGCGTCCGGCCCCCACGGCTCGATCCGCAGCGTCTCCTGGCGCCCGCTCCACTCCAGGCCGCCGTCCCGCTCACGGAACGTGCCGACGGTGGGGGAGGACTGCGCGAGACTCACCTTGGGCGGCTGGTCCGCGAACTGGATGTCGGCAGGCTGGTTCACGTCAAGTCCTCCTGGAGGAGTGCAGACAGAGGGTGCCCCGGCGCGTCGGGGCACTGCGAACGAAACGCTGCGAACGAAACGCTGCGAACGGCTCAGGAGCCGGCCGGCGCCGGCCCCGTGCTCGCCCTCACCGTCAACTCGGGTGCGATCAGCACGACGTCGTCACTGCCCCGGCCGTCCAGCTTGGCGACCAGGTGCTCCACGGCATGGCGGCCCATCTCCTGGGCGGGGATGGCGACCGAGGTGAGCCGTACCGAGGCCTGGACGGCGACCTGCTCCGGACAGATCGCGACCACCGACACGTCCTCGGGCACCGCCCGGCCCTGCTGGCGCAACAGGGCGAGCAGGGGTTCCACCGCGGACTCGTTCTGCACGACGAACCCCGTGGTGCCCGGACGCTCGTCGAAGACCCGGGCCAGCGTGGCGGCCATCGCGTCGTAGCCGCCCTCGCACGGCCGGTGCAGCACCCCGAGGCCCAGCTCCCGCGCCCGGGACCGCAGGCCGTCCAGGGTCCGCTCGGCGAAGCCGGTGTGCCGTTCGTAGACCGCCGGGGCCTCGCCGATGACAGCGATGTCGCGGTGGCCGAGCTTGGCGAGGTGTTCCACGCAGAGCGCCCCGGTGGCCCCGAAGTCGAGATCGACGCAGGTCAGGCCGGAGGTGGAGGCGGGCAGGCCGATGAGCACGGAGGGCTGGTCGCTCCCCCTGAGCAGCGGCAGCCGCTCGTCCTCCAGCTCGACGTCCATCAGGATCATGGCGTCCGCCAGTCCGCTGCCGGTGACCCGGCGCACCGCGTCCGGACCCTCCTCGCCGGTGAGCAGCAGGACGTCGTAGCCGTGCAGGCGGGCGGTGGTGGCCACCGCGATCGCGATCTCCATCATCACCGGCACGTACATGTCCGTCCGCAGCGGGATCATCAGCGCGATGATGTTCGACCGGCTGCTGGCCAGGGCGCGGGCACCGGCGTTCGGGTGGTAGCCCAGTTCCCGGATGCTCTGCTCGACCCGCTGCCGGGTGGTGGCGGAGATGGACCGCTTGCCGCTGAGGACATAGCTCACCGTGCTCGCCGAGACTCCGGCGTGCTGGGCGACCTCGGCGAGGGTGACCATCCAGCTCTCCAAGCTTTGTGAAGCGCTTCGACAGTGCGCATTGCTGACAAGGGCGAGTGAGGGTGGTTCGACAGTAGCCCCAGTGCGGGTGGGTGTCCATAGCTTGTCGAAGCGCTTCGATAGCGATGGGGTGCCGTGTTCTCGCCGAACCGTCCCCCGCGAGGGCCCCTCGACGCAACACCGGGGGCGACGGGGTGCCCCGATCGGACCGCGAGGACTGGTGGGTGCGGCCCGTTTGGGGTACCAACGATCCAGTAGCACTGGTCGGTAACGAACGGTCCTCAACGTCCCCTTTCGTGGCGAGGTGAGCCTCAATGTCCGCCCCCACCACCAAGAAACCCACCGTCTCCGAGCGGGAGGCCCGCCAGGTGGCGGAGGCCGCCCGCGAACAGCACTGGCGCAAGCCCAGCTTCGCCAAGGAACTGTTCCTCGGGCGCTTCCGGCTCGACCTCATCCACCCCCATCCGCTGCCGGCGGACGAGGACGTGCGCCGCGGCGAGGAGTTCCTCGCCCGGCTGCGCGAGTTCTGCGAGACGAGGATCGACTCCGCGCTCATCGAGCGCGAGGCGCGCATCCCCGACGAGGTGATCGCCGGCCTCAAGGAGCTCGGCGCCCTCGGCATGAAGATCGACCCCAAGTACGGCGGTCTCGGCCTCACCCAGGTGTACTACAACAGGGCCCTCGCCCTGGCCGGCTCCGCGAACCCGGCGGTCGGCGCGCTGCTCTCCGCCCACCAGTCGATCGGCGTGCCGCAGCCGCTGAAGATCTTCGGCACCCAGGAGCAGAAGGACGCGTTCCTGCCGCGCTGCGCCCGCACCGACATCTCGGCGTTCCTGCTCACCGAGCCGGACGTCGGCTCCGACCCGGCCCGCCTCGCCACCACCGCCGTACGGGACGGCGACGACTACGTCCTCGACGGCGTGAAGCTCTGGACCACCAACGGCGTCGTCGCCGACCTGCTCGTCGTCATGGCCCGGGTGCCGAAGTCCGAGAACGGCAAGGGCGGCATCACGGCCTTCGTGGTCGAGGCCGACTCCGAGGGCATCACCGTCGAGAACCGCAACGCCTTCATGGGCCTGCGCGGCCTGGAGAACGGCGTCACCCGCTTCCACCAGGTCCGGGTCCCGGCCGCCAACCGCATCGGCCCCGAGGGCGCCGGTCTCAAGATCGCCCTCACCACCCTCAACACCGGGCGGCTGTCCCTCCCCGCGATGTGCGTGGGCGCCGGCAAGTGGTGCCTGAAGATCGCCCGGGAGTGGTCGGGAGTCCGCGAGCAGTGGGGCAAGCCGGTGGCGCTGCACGAGGCGGTCGGCTCCAAGATCAGCTTCATCGCTGCGACCACCTTCGCCCTGGAGGCGGTCGTCGACCTGTCCTCGCAGATGGCCGACGAGGACCGCAACGACATCCGCATCGAGGCCGCCCTCGCCAAGCTCTACGGCTCCGAGATGGGCTGCCTGATGGCGGACGAGCTGGTGCAGGTCCGCGGCGGCCGCGGCTTCGAGACGGCCGAGTCCCTCAGGGCGCGCGGCGAACGGGCCGTCCCCGCCGAGCAGATGCTGCGCGACCTGCGCATCAACCGCATCTTCGAGGGCTCCACCGAGATCATGCACCTGCTGATCGCGCGGGAGGCGGTGGACGCCCACCTGTCGGTCGCGGGCGACCTCATCGACCCCGACAAGTCCCTCCAGGACAAGGCGAGGGCAGGCGCGAACGCGGGCGTCTTCTACGCCAGGTGGCTGCCGAAACTGGTCGCGGGGCCGGGTCAGCTCCCCACGTCCTACGGCGACTTCAAGCACGGCATCGACCTCTCGCCGCACCTGCGCTACGTGGAGCGGCACGCCCGCAAGCTGGCCCGGTCCACCTTCTACGCCATGTCCCGCTGGCAGGGCCGGATGGAGACCAAGCAGGGCTTCCTGGGCCGGATCGTGGACATCGGCGCCGAACTGTTCGCGATGAGCGCCGCCTGCGTCCGCGCCGAGCGGCTGCGCCGCGAGGGCGAGCACGGGCGCGAGGCCTACCAGCTCGCCGACGCGTTCTGCCGGCAGGCCCGCATCCGCGTCGACGAACTGTTCACCCGCCTGTGGTCGAACACCGACGACCTGGACCGCAAGGTGGTCAAGGGCGTGCTCGGCGGTTCCTACGAGTGGCTGGAGCAGGGGATCGTCGACCCGTCGGGCGAGGGCCCGTGGATCGCCGACGCGACCCCCGGGCCGTCCGCGCGGGAGAACGTCCGCCGCCCGCTGAAGTAGCGGTTCAGCAGTATTTGTCGCTCGGATCCCGCGTCGTCCAGGAGCAGGAGTCGACCTTGGCGCCACTCGCCCTGGTCAGCGTCGCCGTGTCGCTCGTGTTGTTCCACACGTAGGCGCGGCGGTTCTGGAACTTGTCCGACGCGGTGTCCGTGCCCCGGCCGGTGTGCACCTTCATCGTCTTGTGGGCGCCGATCCTGACGTCCTTGAAGACGTAGCGGTGGTTGGAGGCGTCCTTCAGGATCCACCCCTTGAGGGAGACGGCCGAACCGCCGGTGTTCTTGATCTGCACCCATTCGGCGTTGAGGCTGGCGTTGGAGCGGTTGTCGCTGCCGGGGCTGTCGAACCAGACGTGGTAGATGGTCACCCCGCCCGCCGCCTGGGCCGGAGTGCTGAGCAGGGTGCCGGTGAGCAGCGCGGCACCCGCGAGCGCGGGCAGGGCAGCACGTATGTGCGCAGTACGCATGGAGAGATCCCCCCTGGATCCGAATCCGAAGACACGGCAGTGCTATCACATGATCTTCACCTGAATCTCACAAAAGGAATTTCGCGTCATACGACGCCGGGAACCGTTGACGCACCCGCCCGAGGGATGCGCTGTCCGCCGGGCCGCCCGGTGCGGCCACAATGGGGGGATGACCGACAGTCCCGCCAGTCCGGCCCCCCTCGCCGACCCGCATCTCGTGTACGACCCGCTCGTGGGTGACGGCCCGAAGGGCGTGGTGATCCTCGGCTCCACCGGATCCATCGGCACCCAGGCCATCGACCTCGTCCTGCGCAACCCCGACCGCTTCCGGGTCACCGCCCTCTCCGCGAACGGCGGCCGCGTCGCCCTCCTCGCCGAACAGGCGCACCGACTGCAGGTGCGGACCGTGGCGGTCGCCCGCGAGGACGCCGTACCGGCCCTGCGCGAGGCGCTGACCGAGCGCTACGGCCCCGGCGAACCGCTTCCCGAGATCCTCGCCGGACCCGACGCGGCCACGCAGGTCGCCGCGACCGATTCCGCGGAGTGCCACACCGTCCTCAACGGCATCACCGGATCCATCGGCCTCGCGCCGACCCTCGCCGCCCTGGAGGCGGGCCACACCCTCGCACTCGCCAACAAGGAGTCGCTGATCGTCGGCGGCCCGCTGGTCAAGGCGCTCGCCAAGCCCGGCCAGATCATCCCGGTGGACTCCGAGCACGCGGCGCTCTTCCAGTCGCTGGCTGCGGGCACCCGGGCCGACGTCCGCAAGCTGGTCGTCACGGCGTCCGGCGGCCCCTTCCGCGGCCGCACCAAGGCCGAACTCGCCGACGTCACCGTCGAGGACGCGCTCGCCCACCCCACCTGGGCGATGGGCCCGGTCATCACGATCAACTCCGCGACCCTGGTCAACAAGGGACTGGAAGTCATCGAGGCGCACCTCCTCTACGACATTCCCTTCGACCGCATTGAGGTGGTCGTGCACCCGCAGTCGTATGTCCACTCGATGGTCGAGTTCACGGACGGATCCACGATCGCGCAGGCGACGCCCCCCGACATGCGGGGGCCGATCGCCATCGGTCTCGGCTGGCCCGAACGGGTCCCCGACGCGGCGCCCGCCTTCGACTGGAGCAAGGCCTCCACCTGGGAGTTCTTCCCGCTGGACAACGAGGCCTTCCCGTCGGTGAACCTCGCCCGGCACGTCGGGGAGCTCGCGGGCACCGCGCCGGCGGTGTTCAATGCGGCCAACGAGGAATGTGTCGAGGCCTTCCGGAGCGGTCTGCTGCCCTTCAACGGGATCATGGAGACCGTCACCCGGGTGGTGGAGGAGCACGGCACCCCTCGTACGGGAACTTCGCTCACCGTGCCGGACGTCCTCGAAGCGGAGACCTGGGCCCGGGCCCGGGCCCAGGAACTGACAGCACTGACGGCGACCGCGGAGGCGCGTGCATGACAGCCCTGATGATGATCCTCGGCATAGTCGTCTTCGTGGTCGGCCTGCTGGTCTCGATCGCCTGGCACGAGCTGGGGCACCTCTCCACCGCCAAGCTCTTCGGCATCCGGGTCCCGCAGTACATGGTGGGCTTCGGCCCGACCATCTGGTCGCGGCACAAGGGCGACACCGAGTACGGGATCAAGGCCATCCCGCTCGGCGGCTACATCCGCATGATCGGCATGTTCCCGCCCGGCGCCGACGGCCGCATCACCGCGCGCTCCACCTCGCCCTGGCGCAGCATGATCGAGGACGCCCGCTCGGCGGCCTTCGAGGAACTCCAGCCCGGCGACGAGACCCGCCTCTTCTACACGCGCGCGCCCTGGAAGCGCGTGATCGTGATGTTCGCGGGCCCGTTCATGAACCTCGTCCTCGCGGTGGCGCTGTTCCTCACCGTGCTGATGGGCTTCGGCATCAGCCAGCAGACCACCACGGTCAGCTCGGTCTCCCAGTGCGTCATCGCGCAGAGCGAGAACCGTGACAGCTGCAAGAAGACCGACGCGGCCTCCCCGGCCGCCGCGGCGGGCCTGAAGGCCGGCGACAAGATCCTCTCCTTCGACGGCGTCCGGACCACCACCTGGAACCAGCTTTCCGACCTGATCCGGTCCACCCCCGGCAAGGACGTCGCGATCGTCGTCCAGCGCAAGGGGCAGGACGTGACCCTGCACGCGAAGATCGCCACCAACCAGGTCGCCAAGAAGGACTCCAGCGGCCAGATCGTCCAGGGCCAGTACGTCACCGCGGGCTTCCTCGGCTTCAGCGCCGCCACCGGCATCGTCCGCCAGGACTTCGGTGAGTCGGTGACCTGGATGGGCGACCGCCTCGGCGAGGCCGTCGACTCCATCGCGAGCCTGCCCGGCAAGATCCCGGCCCTGTGGGACGCGGCCTTCGACGGCGCCCCCCGCCAGCCGGACTCCCCGATGGGCGTGGTCGGCGCCGCCCGCGTCGGCGGCGAGATCTTCACCCTCGACATCCCGCCCACCGAGCAGCTGGCGATGGCCCTGATGCTGGTGGCCGGCTTCAACCTCTCCCTGTTCCTCTTCAACATGCTCCCGCTGCTCCCGCTCGACGGCGGGCACATCGCGGGCGCCCTGTGGGAGTCCCTGCGCCGCAACCTGGCGAAGGTGCTGCGCCGCCCGGACCCCGGCCCGTTCGACGTGGCGAAGCTGATGCCGGTGGCCTATGTGGTGGCCGGGATCTTCGTCTGCTTCACCGTCCTCGTGCTGATCGCCGACGTGGTTAACCCGGTGAAAATCTCCTAGCCACGCACCGTTCGAGGCGGCCCGGAACATGGTGTCCCGGGCCGCTTCCATCGAGTGGGTTTACGGGTGGGGGATGTGCTCGCCCGGGCGCCGGTGCCGTAATCTCGGAGCCTGGAACCCGCTCACGACGGGACCTGGACCTAGATCCACGACTTGGGGTTGCACAGCAGATGACTGCGATTTCTCTCGGCATGCCGTCCGTTCCGACCAAGCTCGCCGAGCGCCGGAAGAGCCGGCAGATCCAGGTCGGCTCCGTGGCGGTCGGCGGGGACGCCCCGGTCTCGGTCCAGTCGATGACGACGACCCGGACGTCCGACATCGGCGCCACCCTCCAGCAGATCGCCGAGCTGACGGCGTCCGGCTGCCAGATCGTCCGCGTCGCCTGCCCCACCCAGGACGACGCCGACGCCCTCGCGACGATCGCGAAGAAGTCGCAGATCCCGGTCATCGCGGACATCCACTTCCAGCCGAAGTACGTCTTCGCCGCGATCGAGGCCGGCTGCGCCGCCGTCCGCGTCAACCCCGGCAACATCAAGCAGTTCGACGACAAGGTCAAGGAGATCGCGCGGGCCGCCAAGGACCACGGCACCCCGATCCGCATCGGCGTCAACGCCGGTTCCCTGGACCGCCGGCTGCTCCAGAAGTACGGCAAGGCGACCCCCGAGGCGCTGGTGGAGTCGGCCCTGTGGGAGGCGTCGCTCTTCGAGGAGCACGACTTCCGGGACATCAAGATCTCCGTCAAGCACAACGACCCGGTCGTGATGATCGAGGCGTACCGGCAGCTCGCCGCCCAGTGCGAGTACCCCCTGCACCTCGGCGTCACCGAGGCGGGCCCGGCCTTCCAGGGCACGATCAAGTCCGCGGTGGCCTTCGGTGCCCTGCTCTCCCAGGGCATCGGCGACACGATCCGCGTCTCCCTCTCCGCGCCGCCGGTCGAGGAGGTCAAGGTCGGCAACCAGATCCTGGAGTCCCTCAACCTCAGGCAGCGCGGCCTGGAAATCGTCTCCTGCCCGTCCTGCGGCCGCGCCCAGGTCGACGTCTACAAGCTCGCCGAAGAGGTCACCGCGGGCCTGACCGGCATGGAGGTCCCGCTCCGCGTCGCCGTCATGGGCTGCGTCGTCAACGGCCCCGGCGAGGCCCGCGAGGCGGACCTCGGAGTCGCCTCCGGCAACGGCAAGGGCCAGATCTTCGTCAAGGGCGAGGTCATCAAGACGGTCCCGGAGTCCAAGATCGTGGAGACCCTCATCGAGGAGGCCATGAAGCTGGCCGAACAGATGGAGGCGGCGGGCACGGAATCCGGCGAACCGACGGTGTCGGTGGCAGGCTGACGAGCGCCCCAAAGGGGCGCGGGGAACTGCGCGACCAGCCACACACGACCGGCACTCGCGCCCTCACCCGCCCCCCGGGCCAGTAGGCGCTCAAGCCGTCACCAGGGTCGACGGCACCAACCAGCCAACGGCAATCCACACCGGGGCGGCACCGCTCAGCTTCCGCAGGTACAGTGCGGAGATCAAGCAGAACCCCTCAGCGTGAGGCCCCGCACGTGTTGACGCAGACCACCTCACGGGTGCTCGAACCGAGCGACCTGGACGCCGCGCTCGCGGTACTCGACCGCGAGCCGGTCGCGAACGCCTTCGTGACCTCGCGTGTCCAGGTGGCCGGCCTCGACCCCTGGCGCCTCGGCGGCGAGATGTGGGGCTGGTACGAGGACGGCATGCTCACGTCCCTCTGCTACGCCGGCGCCAACCTCGTCCCGATCTGCGCCACCCCCCGCGCGATCCGCTCCTTCGCCGACCGCGCCCGCAGGGCGGGCCGCCGCTGCTCCTCCATCGTCGGCCCCGCCGAGGCGACCGCCCAGCTGTGGCGCCTCCTGGAACCCCACTGGGGCCCGGCCCGCGAGGTCCGCGCCCGCCAGCCCCTGATGGTCACCGACCGCATGTCCGCCGACATCGCCCCGGATCCGTACGTCCGCCGCATCCGCAAGGACGAGATGGAGACGATCATGCCGGCGTGCGTGGCGATGTTCACCGAGGAGGTGGGCGTCTCCCCGCTGGCCGGCGACGGTGGCCTCCTCTACCAGGCGAGGGTCGCCGAACTGGTCGGTGCCGGCCGCTCGTTCGCCCGGCTCGACGAGCACGGCAAGGTCGTCTTCAAGGCGGAGATCGGCGCGGCGACGGCCCAGGCCTGCCAGATCCAGGGGGTATGGGTGGCCCCCGAGTACCGCGGCCAGGGCCTGGCGGCCCCCGCGATGGCAGCGGTCCTGCGCTACGCCCTCGCCGACGTGGCCCCCCTCGTCAGCCTCTACGTGAACGACTTCAACACGGCGGCGCGAAGGACGTACCTGAGAGTGGGCTTCCAGGAGGTCGGCGCGTTCATGAGCGTGCTGTTCTAGCCCGAAGCCCACGGCGCCCCGACCGCACCCGACGTCGAACCGGAACCCCCTGTACCCTCCCCACATGACCCTCGTGATCGGCCCCCTGGACCTCCCCTCGCACGTGGACGAGGCCCTGGCGGTCCAGGCCGTCGCCTTCGGACTGGGCCCCGACGAGGTGGCGGTCCGCCGGGGGATCGTCCTGCGCCACATGCAGTACCCGGGGGCGAGGGCGCTCGGCGCGACGGACGAGGGCCGCCTCGTCGGCTTCGTCTACGGCATGCCCAACTCCCGCACCCACTGGTGGTCCACGGTGGTGGAGCCCTACCTCCGCGCCCGGGGCCACGCCGACTGGCTCGACGACTCCTTCGTCATCACCGAGCTGCACGTCCACCCGCACCACCAGAACCGCGGCATCGGCCGCCGCCTGATCACCATGATCACCGACGGCGCCGACGAACCCCGCTCGATCCTCTCCGCGATCGACACCGACAGCCCGGCCCGCGGCCTCTACCACTCGCTCGGCTATGTCGACCTCGCCCGTCAGGTGCACTTCCCGAGCGCCGCCAAGCCGTACGCCGTGATGGGCGCCCCGCTGCCGCTGCGCCGCCGCTGAGCCGGTCGCCGTTAACGGATTTCCACCGGCACAGCAGGCCCGGCTAACCTCCTAGCCATCAACCTTTCCCGGCAGGAGTACGAGAACCATGGCGAACGCACCGGTCCAACGCATGTCCCACTTGCTGGCGAAGACGCTGCGTGACGACCCGGCGGACGCCGAGGTCCTCAGCCACAAGCTCCTCGTCCGCGCCGGCTACGTCCGCCGCACGGCCGCCGGTATCTGGTCGTGGCTGCCGCTCGGCCTGAAGGTGCTGTCCAACATCGAGCGGATCGTCCGCGAGGAGATGGACGCGATCGGTGCCCAGGAGGTGCTGCTGCCGGCCCTCCTGCCCCGGGAGCCGTACGAGGCGACCGGCCGCTGGGACGAGTACGGCGCCGAGCTGTTCCGCCTCCAGGACCGCAAGGGCGGCGACTACCTGCTCGGCCCCACCCACGAGGAGATCTTCACCCTGCTGGTGAAGGACCAGGCGTCCTCGTACAAGGACCTGCCGGTCATCCTCTACCAGATCCAGAGCAAGTACCGGGACGAGGCCCGTCCGCGGGCCGGTATCCTGCGCGGCCGCGAGTTCCTGATGAAGGACTCCTACTCCTTCGACCTGGACGACGAGGGCCTGGGCACCTCGTACGCCCTGCACCGCCAGGCCTACCAGCGGATCTTCGAGCGCCTCGGCCTCGACTACCGGATCGTCGCCGCCACGGCGGGCGCCATGGGCGGCTCGAAGTCGGAGGAGTTCCTGGCTCCGGCCGAGGCCGGTGAGGACACCTTCGCGGACTGCCCCCACTGCGACTTCGCGGCGAACACCGAGGCGATCTCGTACACGCTGAAGCCGGTCGACGCCACCGACGTGCCCGCGCTGGAGGAGATCCCCACCCCGGACACCCCGACCATCGAGACCCTCGCCGCGCACCTCGGCGTCCAGGCCTCCGACACCCTGAAGAACCTCCTGGTGAAGGTCGACGGCGAGATCGTGGCCATCGGCGTGCCGGGTGACCGCGAGGTCGACATGGGCAAGGTCGAGGAGCACTTCGCCCCGGCCACCGTCGAGCTGGTCACCGAGACGGACTTCGCCGGCCGTCCCGACCTGGTCCGCGGCTACGTCGGCCCGCAGGGTCTCGGGGAGAAGGTGAAGTACATCGCCGACCCGCGGGTGGCGCCCGGCACCTCCTGGATCACCGGCGCCAACAAGGAGGGCACGCACGCCAAGAACGTCGTGGCGGACCGTGACTTCACCGTCGACGAGTACGTCGACGTGGTCGTGGTGCTGGAGGGCGACCCCTGCCCGAAGTGCGGCACCGGCCTCAAGCTGGACCGCGCCATCGAGATCGGGCACATCTTCCAGCTCGGCCGCAAGTACGCCGACGCGCTCAAGCTCGACGTCCTCGGGCAGAACGGCAAGCCGGTCCGCGTCACCATGGGCTCCTACGGCATCGGTGTCTCGCGCGCCGTCGCCGCCCTCGCCGAGCAGACCGCCGACGAGCACGGCCTGGTCTGGCCCCGCGAGGTCGCCCCGGCCGACGTCCACGTGGTCGCCGCGGGCAAGGCCCTGCAGACCGAACTCGCGCTCGACGTCTCCGAGCGGCTGCGGGAGGCCGGCCTGCGCGTCCTGGTCGACGACCGGGCCGGGGTCTCCCCGGGCGTGAAGTTCACGGACGCCGAGCTCATCGGCGTACCGCAGATCCTGGTCGCGGGCCGCCGTTCCGGCGAGGGTGTGCTGGAGCTGAAGGACCGCAGGACGGGCGAGCGCGAGGAGCTGACGGTGGACGAGGCCGTCGCCCGCCTGACCGCGCACTGACCCCGACGCCGCCCGAGCGGGCCGCCGGTGACCACCGGCGGCCCGCTCGTCCTTTCAGGAACCTCTCAGACAGTTCTTCCGATCCCTGTGGCATGCGCACAGCCTTCTCTCAGGCCGGTGCCCGACCGTAGGACGTGACAGAGAGTCACACGGGAGGGGTTCGGTCATGACCAGGAGAGCGCAGCACAGTCAGCAGGGGGACCGGCCGGGGGACCGGGGAGCCGCCGCGGTGGTCCGCCGCGGTGCCCGGCGGACGGCGGCCCTGTCGGCGGCGGTCACACTCGCCGCGGCGGCCGGGGTGTTCGCCCTGGTCGGCACGGTGCAGTCGGACGCCGCCACGACGGCGAACAGCACCACGGGCACGACGTCGAGCAGCTCCGACTCCGGCGCCGGTACGGGCAGTTCGTCGTCCTCGTCGTCTTCAGCTTCGTCCTCGTCGACCTCGTCGACCTCGTCGTCTTCCTCTTCCTCCTCGGACCTCCAGTCCTCCTCCGGCGGGCTCAGCTCCGGCAGCGGCTCCGCCGACACCACCTCGGGGGCTTCATGACCGCCCTCGCCGCGCGCACCACGGCCGCCGCCGACTGGCGGGCCCTCGGCACCACGGTCCGCCTGGTCGTCACCGACCCGGCCCTCCTGGACTCCTGCAACCTGCTCCTCGCCCGGCAGCTCGCCGAGGTGGACGCGACCTGCAGCCGGTTCCGGGCCGACTCCGAACTCGCCGCCCTGGACACGTCCGACGGCCGCCCGGTCCGGGTCAGCCCGCTGCTCGCCGAGGCCCTCGCCGTGGCGCTGCGCGCGGCCGAGGCCACGGACGGCGCGGTCGATCCCACGGTCGGCTCGGCGATGGCCGCGATCGGCTACGACCGCGACTTCACCCTCGTCCGCGAGGACGACCGCCCGGTCTCGCTGCGGGTGCGCCGTGCCCCGGGCTGGCGCAGGGTGCTGCTCGACCGGGCGACCGGCACGGTCACCGTCCCCGCGGGCGTCCGCCTCGACCTGGGCGCGACGGCCAAGGCCTGGGCCGCCGACCGGGCCGTGCGGACGCTGGCCGAGGCGGCGGGCTGCGGGGTCCTGGTGAGCCTCGGCGGCGACACGGCCGTCGCGGGCGAGCCTCCTGCGGGCGGCTGGCAGATCCGCGTCCAGGACGTCACCGGCGCGGTCGACGAACAGCCGGCCCAGGGGTCGTACGACACCGTCGGGCTGCGCTCCGGAGGCCTCGCCACCTCCGGCACCTCCGCCCGCCGCTGGCAGCGTGGCGGGTACGACCTCCACCACATCGTCGACCCGCGTACCGGGCTGCCGGTCCGCTCCCCGTGGCGCACGGTCTCGGTGGCCGCCGCCGACTGCGCCGACGCCAACGCGGCGACCACGGCGACCCTGGTCAAAGGGGCGGGCGCGGAACGCTGGCTGACCCGGCTGGGCCTGCCGGCGCGCCTGGTCGCGCACGACGGCACGGTCGTCACCACCCCGGGCTGGCCCACCGCGGCCGGCGCGCCGGAGGCCGCGGCATGACCTCCGAGACCCTCTGGTACGCCAACCGGGCCACGGGCGCCGTCTGCCTGGCCCTCTTCACGGTGGTCGTCCTGCTCGGCATCGCCGTCCGCCTCAGGACCCGCCTCCCCGGCCTCCCGCGCTTCGGCACCGTCGCCCTGCACCGCACCCTGTCCCTGTCCGCCACCGCCTTCCGGACCCTGGCCGAACCCGGCCCGCAGGGCGGCATCCGCACCGACATCTCCCGCTGGGCGGGCCTGGTCGAGGGACGAGGAGCCTGCCACCACCCCGACGGCACGGTCCGCCTGGTACGCAGCGCACTCACGACCTTCGCCACGGAGATCGACGCCCACGCGAACGGCCACTGCACGGCAACCGACCACACCCCCCTGCTCCCCGTCCCCACCGAGAAGGCCTGACATGGACCAGCGCATGGAGATCGACTGGACGTCCTGCCGGGCCCACGGCCTGTGCGCGGAACTGCTCCCCGAGCACATCACCCTGGACGAATGGGGCTACCCCTTGGCCGACGGCCGCCCCCTGCCGCCCCGCACGAGGAAACGAGCCCGCAGAGCGGCCGCGGACTGTCCGGTCCTGGCTCTGAAACTGACGGAGGGGTGAGCGCCCCTGAAAGGGGCGCGGGGCTGTATCCGATGTGCGGCTCCGCCGCGTGGGCGCGACCAGCCACCACGTGCCCGCAGTGAGCGAGCGATCCCCGCCCCCCCTCGGACCGCCTCTCCACCGCGTCCTACAACCACCCGGCGAACTCCAACAACAACTCCCCGTCCCTCGGCCGCCCCACCCGAAGCGCCCGCACCCCCGACTCCACCGCCCGGAACAGCGTCCACCCCCGCAACCGCTCCTGATCCACCTCGAGCGACTCCGCGAGCCGCTTGATCCGCCGCCGGGTGATGGACGCCCCGGAGGGGGACGCGATCAGGTCCTCCACCCGGTCCCGCACCAACCGCGCCAGATCGAACGCGCACTCCCCGACCACCGGATCCGGCCCCACCGCCAGCCACGGCAACCGCTCCCCGGCCAGCACCTTGCTCTGCCGGAACGTGCCGTGCAGCAACCGCGGCTCCGGCTCGCCGGCCAGCAACTCCTCCCGGGCGGTGAGCGCCCCCGCCACCAGCACCGCCACGTCCGCGTCCCCGGCCGCCGCGGCCATCGCCGCCGCCTGCCGTCCCGTGCGCTCCGCCACGGTCTCGAACACGTGCCCCGACGGCGGTTCCACCCAGAGCCGCCGCAACGTTCCCGCGGCCTCCAGCAGCGCCTTCGCCTCCGGCAGCGACCGCACCGACACCTCCGGGTGCAGCCGCTCCAGCAGCAGCACCCCCGCGGCCGCGTCGTCCTCCAGCAGCCGCACCGCCCCCAGCCCACCCCAGTGGGCCAGCGCGGCCGCCTCGCCCTCCGGCCGGGCCCGTCGCGGCGCCAGCTTCAGCACCGCCGGTGTCCCGTCCGGCCGCCGGACCAGCAGCACGACACTGCTGCGGCCGCCGGGCACCTGCACCCGCTCCACGGTCAACTCGCGTAGCGAGACGGCTCGTTCCACCGCACCCGGCAGCTTCTCCAGCCACTCGTCACCCTCCGGCGCCGTCTCACCGAGCGCCTTCACCAGGCGCTGCGGCGGTTCGAAAGCCATACGCGAGTCGTTCCTTCCTGTCCTAGGGATGCGCCGAGGCGGCGGGCGAGGCCGAGCCGCCGGCCTGCCCCTGCGGCGCGCCCCGCTCGGCGAGCCCAGGGAAGGCTACGCTCTCCCCGCGCCAGCGCACCGCCCGCACCGCGGCCTCCCGCAGTGCCCCGGCCGCCGCGCCGCGCCGCTCGCCCGAGGAGGCCCGGACCAGGTCGGAGTAGACGTCGGCCACCCGGTCCTCCAGTTCGGCGGCGAGCCGTACGGCCGCCGCCGGGTCGCTCACCGCGAACGGCAGCGCGTACGCCGCGCTCGCGGCGACGGGCTCACCGCCCAGGTCCCGCACCTCCCGGGCCAGCGCGTCCCGGCCGGACCGGTGCGCGTCGTAGGCGGCGCGCGCCTCGGCCAGCCGCTGTTCACCGACCCGGCCGCCGACCACCCCGTAGCCGTACACCGCCGCGTGCTCGGCCGCCAGCGCCGCCTGGAGCGCCCTGAGCACGCCCGCTCTGGCCTCGTCGCTCACTTGTCACCCTTCGTCAGCAAGTACGCGTGCCCGGCACCGGCGGCCGCCACGCCCGCGAGCAGCCGCGCCAGCTCGCCGGGGACGTCCAGCAGCGCCTTGGCCCGCTGGTCGGCGAGGCTCCGCTCGGCCGCGGCCAGCTCGGCGAGCGCGGTCTTCGGGTCGGCGGGAACGGCCGGGGAGGCAGAGCCGGACGGCGGGGCGGTGGCTGAGGGCGGGGCCGACGGCGAGCCGGATGTCGGAACGGACGCCGACGCGGACGCCGAAGCGGACGCGGGAACGGACGCCGAAGCGGACGCGGGAACGGATGCCGAAGCGGACGCCGAAGCGGTCGCGCCCGTCGCCGAGCCCGTCGCCGTGGGAGCCGAGTCCGTCGCCGAGGGGGAGGCCGTGCCCTCCTCGAACGCCGCCACATGGGCCGCCACCTCCGCCCGCAGCGGCCGCAGCCGCTCCGCGAGCGCGGGATGGGCGGCGAGCACGGCGTCGTACCGCCCGAGCAGCCCCCGGCTGTCCCGCGCCGCACGCGCGCGTGCCCGCGTGGACACCGACGGGGTGGTGCCGCCGGGGCCGGGACCGGCGGAGCAGCCGGCCAGTGCGGCCGCCGAGGCCGCTGAAACGATCAGGCTCCTCCTGCGTACTCCCGAGCGGGTACGCGACGACGGGGGCAACGGCACGGCAGACGTCCTCGGGGGGCTCGTACGAACACACGGGCGGGCAGACACCCCGCCGTGATCACGTTACCCGCGCATCCGGTCAACCCGCGTCACCGGCTCGTCACCCTCGCGGCGGCAGCACGCACCACACCTCACGACCCGATACGCTTTGACCAGACACGCGACCCATCCCACAACAGCACACGCGGCCGAGGAGTCACCCGGATGAGCACCACCCAGAGCGAGAGGCTGCGAGAGCTCCTGGAACCGCTCGTCACCTCCCAGGGACTGGATCTCGAAGAGATCGCCGTGGACTCCGTAGGACGCAAGCGGGTGCTGCGCGTCGTCGTCGACTCCGACACCGGGGCCGACCTGGACCAGATCGCCGATGTGAGCCGTGAGCTCTCGGCGAGGCTCGACGAGACCGACGCGATGGGCGACGGCGAGTACACCCTCGAGGTCGGCACCCCCGGCGCCGAGCGCCCCCTCAAGGAGCACCGGCACTACGTGCGGGCCGTGGACCGGCTGGTGAGGTTCCAGCTCGCCGACGGCGGGGAACTGGTCGCCAGGATTCTGGACGTCGACGACGAGGGCCTCGACCTGGAGGTGCCGGGCGTCAAGGGCCGCAAGGCCACCGCGCGCCGGCTCGCCTTCGCCGACATCGACAAGGCGCGCGTGCAGGTCGAGTTCAACCGCAAGGACAAGAGCGACAAGAACGAGAAGGAAGAGGAGGCGTAGCCGTGGACATCGACATGAGCGCCCTGCGGGGCTTGGTTCGGGAGAAGGAGATCTCCTTCGACCTGCTGGTCGAGGCGATCGAGTCGGCCCTCCTCATCGCCTACCACCGCACCGAGGGAAGCCGCCGACACGCGCGCGTGGAGCTCAACCGGGAGACCGGGCATGTGACCGTGTGGGCGAAGGAGGACCCCGAGGACCTGGAGGAGGGGCAGGAGCCGCGCGAGTTCGACGACACCCCGTCGGGCTTCGGGCGGATCGCCGCCACCACCGCCAAACAGGTGATTCTGCAGCGGCTGCGGGACGCGGAGGACGACGCCACGCTCGGCGAGTACGCCGGCCGGGAGGGCGACATCGTCACCGGTGTCGTGCAGCAGGGCCGCGACCCGAAGAACGTGCTGGTCGACATCGGCAAGCTGGAGGCCATCCTGCCGGTGCAGGAACAGGTCCCCGGCGAGAGCTACGCGCACGGCATGCGGCTGCGGTCGTACGTCGTCCGGGTGGCGAAGGGCGTCCGCGGACCCTCGGTCACGCTCTCCCGTACCCACCCGAACCTGGTGAAGAAGCTCTTCGCCCTGGAGGTGCCGGAGATCGCCGACGGGTCCGTGGAGATCGCCGCCATCGCCCGTGAGGCCGGTCACCGGACGAAGATCGCGGTGCGTTCCACCCGTTCGGGCCTGAACGCCAAGGGCGCCTGTATCGGCCCCATGGGAGGCCGGGTCCGCAACGTGATGGGCGAGCTGAACGGCGAGAAGATCGACATCGTCGACTGGTCGGACGACCCGGCCGAGATGGTGGCGAACGCGCTGTCCCCGGCCCGCGTCTCCAAGGTGGAGGTCGTGGACCTGGCGTCCCGGTCCGCCCGGGTGACGGTGCCGGACTACCAGCTGTCACTGGCGATCGGCAAAGAGGGGCAGAACGCCCGTCTCGCCGCCCGGCTCACCGGCTGGCGGATCGACATCCGCCCGGATACCGAACAGGTGTCCGAGTAGATCACCCTCTTCCCGTCGGGGTTCACCCGGACGGGGGGAATAGTTCCCGGCCGCAGGTGGCTTGGATTACGACAACGGCCGTTCGATCTTTGCCCCGAAGGGGTGAGGTCGGTACGGGGAGGTAGACTTAGCAGTGTCTGGCCGGACGCGAGCCCGCGCATGCCCTGAGCGCACCTGTGTGGGGTGCAGGCAGCGAGCGGCCAAGACCGAACTGCTGCGGATCGTGGCGGTCGGGGACGAATGCGTCCCTGATCCTCGCGGTACGCTGCCCGGCCGGGGTGCGTATGTGCACCCCGCCCAGGTCTGTCTGGACCAGGCGGTACGCCGCCGGGCACTCCCGCGGGCGCTCCGCGTCCCGGGCCCGCTGGACGTAAAGGCGTTGCGCCGGTACGTCGAGCAGTAACACCGTAAGAAGCGTCGTACGGAACGTCCGTGCGGCTCTGTACCCCGCGAGTTGGAAGTAGGTCGAGATTGCGATGAGCACTCGATGAGCACGCGATGAGTACGCCCATGAAGTAGCGACGGTCCGGACGCACCCGGACCTCAAAGGAGCGAAGTGGCTAAGGTCCGGGTATACGAGCTCGCCAAGGAGTTCGGGGTTGAGAGCAAGGTCGTCATGGCCAAGCTCCAGGAACTCGGTGAATTCGTCCGTTCGGCGTCCTCGACGATCGAGGCGCCCGTTGTACGCAAGCTGACCGACGCCCTGCAGGGCGGCGGCAGTGGCAAGCCCGCCCCGCGCAAGGCGGCCCCCAAGCCCGGCGCGCCCTCTCCGGCGCAGTCGGCCCGTCCGGGTGCCCCGAAGCCGGGTGCCCCCCGACCGGCTGCCCCGCAGCCCCCGGCCGCGCCCGCGGCTCCGGCGGCGCCCGCGGCTCCGGCTCCGGTCACCCCAGCGCCGGCCGCCTCCGGCCCGCGCCCCGTCCCGGGCCCCAAGCCCGCACCGCGCCCGGCCCCGGCCGCGCCCGAGTTCACCGCACCGCCGGCGCCTCCGGCCGCCGCGGCGCCGAGCCCGGCCGCCGCGCAGGGTCCGCGTCCCGGTGCCCCCCGTCCCAACCAGGGCGCTCCGCGCCCCGGTGCCCGTCCGGCTCCCGGCCAGCGCGACCAGCGTGACGGCCGTCCGGGCCAGGGCGGTCAGCGCCCCGGTGGCCAGGCCCCCCGTCCGGGCGGTGCCCGTCCGGCCGGTCCGCGCCCGGGCAACAACCCCTTCACGTCCGGTGGCTCCACCGGCATGGCCCGCCCGCAGGCCCCGCGCCCGCAGGGCGGTCCGCGCCCCGGTGGCCCCGGTGCCCCCGGCGCCGGTCCCCGTCCGCAGGCGCCCGGCGCCCAGGGCGGCGGTCCGCGTCCGCAGGCGCCCGGCGGCGCCCGTCCGAGCCCGTCCGGCATGCCCCGTCCGCAGGGCGGTCCGCGTCCCGGCGGCGGCTCCGCGGGTCCGCGTCCGAACCCCGGCATGATGCCGCAGCGTCCCGCTGCCGGCCCGCGTCCCGGCCCCGGTGGCGGCGGTCGCGGTCCCGGCGGTGCGGGTCGTCCCGGCGGCGCCGGTCGTCCCGGTGGCGGCGGCTTCGCCGGTCGTCCCGGCGGCGGCGGCGGTGCCCGTCCGGGCGGTGGCGGCGGCTTCGCCGGCCGTCCCGGTGGCGGCGGCCCCGGTGGTGGCGGCGGCTTCGGCGGCGGTCCCGGCGGTGGCGGCGGCGGTCGTCCCGGCTTCGGCGGTCGTCCGGGCGGTCCCGGCGGCCGTGGTGGCACGCAGGGCGCCTTCGGCCGTCCCGGCGGTCCGGCGCGTCGCGGTCGCAAGTCGAAGCGGCAGCGTCGCCAGGAGTACGAGGCCATGCAGGCCCCGAGCGTCGGCGGCGTGATGCTGCCGCGCGGCAACGGCGAGACCATCCGTCTCTCCCGCGGCGCGTCGCTCACCGACTTCGCGGAGAAGATCAACGCCAACCCGGCGTCCCTCGTCGCGGTCATGATGAACCTCGGCGAGATGGTCACGGCCACGCAGTCCGTCTCCGACGAGACCCTGCAGCTCCTCGCCGACGAGATGAACTACACGGTTCAGATCGTCAGCCCCGAGGAGGAGGACCGCGAGCTGCTCGAGTCCTTCGACATCGAGTTCGGCGAGGACGAGGGCGGCGAGGACGACCTGGTGGTCCGTCCGCCGGTCGTCACCGTCATGGGTCACGTCGACCACGGAAAGACCCGACTGCTCGACGCCATCCGCAAGACGAACGTCATCGCGGGCGAGGCCGGCGGCATCACCCAGCACATCGGTGCCTACCAGGTCTCCACCGAGGTCAACGACGAAGAGCGCAAGATCACCTTCATCGACACCCCGGGTCACGAGGCGTTCACCGCCATGCGTGCCCGTGGTGCGAAGTCGACCGACATCGCGATCCTGGTCGTCGCGGCCAACGACGGCGTCATGCCGCAGACGGTCGAGGCGCTCAACCACGCGAAGGCGGCCGACGTGCCGATCGTCGTCGCGGTCAACAAGATCGACGTCGAGGGTGCCGACCCGACCAAGGTGCGCGGTCAGCTGACCGAGTACGGCCTGGTGGCCGAGGAGTACGGCGGCGACACCATGTTCGTCGACATCTCCGCCAAGCAGGGTCTGCACATCGACGAGCTGCTGGAAGCGGTCATCCTGACCGCCGACGCCTCGCTCGACCTGCGGGCCAACCCGAACCAGGACGCGCAGGGCATCTCGATCGAGTCCCGCCTCGACCGCGGCCGCGGTGCCGTGGCGACGGTCCTCGTCCAGCGAGGCACGCTGCGGGTCGGCGACACGATGGTCGTGGGCGACGCCTACGGTCGCGTCCGCGCCATGCTCGACGACAACGGCAACAACGTCGCCGAGGCCGGACCCGCCACTCCGGTGCAGGTCCTCGGTCTCACCAACGTCCCGGGTGCCGGCGACAACTTCCTCGTGGTCGAGGAGGACCGTACGGCCCGCCAGATCGCGGAGAAGCGTGCCGCCCGCGAGCGCAACGCGGCCTTCGCGAAGCGCACGCGCCGCGTGTCCCTGGAGGACCTGGACAAGGTGCTCAAGGCCGGCGAGGTCCAGCAGCTGAACCTGATCATCAAGGGTGACGCCTCTGGTTCCGTCGAGGCCCTGGAGTCCTCCCTGCTCCAGCTGGACGTCGGCGAAGAGGTCGACATCCGCGTCCTGCACCGCGGCGTCGGTGCGGTCACGGAGTCCGACATCGACCTGGCGATGGGCTCCGACGCCATCGTGATCGGCTTCAACGTCCGCGCGGCCGGCCGCGCGGCGCAGATGGCCGAGCGCGAGGGTGTGGACGTCCGGTACTACTCGGTCATCTACCAGGCGATCGAGGAGATCGAGGCGGCCCTGAAGGGCATGCTGAAGCCGGAGTACGAGGAGGTCGAGCTCGGTACGGCGGAGATCCGCGAGGTCTTCAAGTCGTCCAAGCTGGGCAACATCGCCGGTGTCCTCATCCGCTCGGGCGAGGTCAAGCGCAACACGAAGGCCCGCCTCGTCCGCGACGGCAAGGTCATCGCGGAGAACCTCAACATCGAGGGCCTGCGCCGCTTCAAGGACGACGTCACCGAGATCCGCGAAGGCTACGAGGGCGGTATCAACCTCGGAAACTTCAACGACATCAAGATCGACGACGTCATCGCGACGTACGAGATGCGCGAGAAGCCGCGCGTCTAGCGGTTGCGGCCGGCCGACGGGACTCCGGTGCCGTCGGCCGGCCTTTTTCCTGCCCTGTGAGCGTGGGGAAAGTCGGTCGAGTCCCCGGCAGGGACGGGGTACCGTTCCTGACAGGGCCATCGATCCCGTACCGGCGGGTTAACCGGTCACACACATGTACGTGGGGACTCTGTCCTTCGACCTCCTCCTGGGCGACATCCACTCGCTCAAGGAGAAGCGTTCCGTCGTCCGCCCGATCGTCGCCGAACTCCAGCGGAAGTACGCCGTGAGCGCGGCCGAGGTGGACCACCTGGACCTTCACCGCAGGGCCGGCATCGGCCTCGCCATGGTCTCCGGCGACGCCGCGCACCTGACCGACGTGCTCGACCGGTGCGAACGGCTGGTCGCCGGCCGCCCCGAGGTGGAGCTGCTGTCCGTCCGACGGCGCTTCCACGGCGACGACGACTAGACCTGAGAACGACAAGAAGAAAGAACGGGAGCGGACCAGTGGCCGACAACGCGCGGGCGAAAAGGCTGGCGGACCTCATCCGAGAGGTGGTGGCCCAGAAGCTGCAGCGCGGGATCAAGGACCCGCGGCTCGGCTCGCACGTCACCATCACGGACACCCGGGTCACGGGTGACCTCAGGGAGGCGACCGTCTTCTACACGGTGTACGGCGACGAGGAGGAGCGGAAGGCCGCTGCCGCCGGACTGGAGAGCGCCAAGGGCATCCTCCGGTCCGAGGTGGGCCGCGCGGCCGGGGTGAAGTTCACGCCGACCCTCGCCTTCGTCGCGGACGCCCTGCCGGACACCGCCCGCAACATCGAGGACCTCCTCGACCGGGCGCGCCAGTCCGACGCGAAGGTCCGCGAGGCCTCCGCGGGCGCCGACTACGCGGGCGAGGCCGACCCGTACCGCAAGCCGGGCGAGGACGCCGCCGACGAGACGGACGACGCCACCGAATGACCAGCAAGCCCACCCCGCCCGACGGCCTTGTCATCGTCGACAAGCCGTCGGGCTTCACCTCGCACGACGTCGTCGCCAAGATGCGGGGGATCGCCCGCACCCGACGCGTCGGCCACGCCGGCACCCTCGACCCCATGGCCACGGGCGTCCTCGTCCTCGGCATCGAGCGGGCGACCAAGCTCCTCGGGCACCTCGCCCTCACCGAGAAGGAGTACCTCGGGACGATCCGCCTCGGCCAGAACACCGTCACCGACGACGCCGAGGGCGAGGTCACCTCGTCCACGGACGCGTCCAAGGTGACCCGGGAGGCCGTCGACGCCGGCATCGCCAAGCTGACCGGCGCCATCATGCAGGTGCCGTCCAAGGTCAGCGCCATCAAGATCGACGGAGTGCGGTCCTACAAGCGCGCCCGGGACGGCGAGGACTTCGACATCCCGGCCCGCCCGGTGACCGTCTCCTCCTTCGCGGTGTACGACGTCCGGGACGCCGTCGCCGAGGACGGGACCCCCGTGCTCGACCTGGTCGTCTCCGTCGTCTGCTCCTCCGGCACCTACATCCGCGCCCTCGCCCGCGACCTGGGCGCCGGCCTGGGCGTCGGCGGCCACCTCACCGCGCTGCGCCGGAC
This sequence comes from Streptomyces sp. NPDC021562, assembly GCF_040640875.1. Lineage (NCBI taxonomy): Bacteria > Bacillati > Actinomycetota > Actinomycetes > Kitasatosporales > Streptomycetaceae > Streptomyces > Streptomyces sp. NPDC021562. The sequence goes on along the minus strand of NZ_JBFACN010000008.1, from coordinate 23,339 downwards.
GCGCGTGGGGCCGTACAAGCTGGACTCGGCACGCACCCTCGACCAGCTCCAGCAGGAGCTGACCGTGATGCCGATCGCCGACGCGGCGGACGCCGCCTTCCCGCGCTGGAACGTCGACGCCAAGCGGGCGAGGCTGCTCACCAACGGCGTGCGCCTGGAGATGCCCGACGAGTACGCGGGCACGGGCCCCGTGGCGGTGTTCGACCCCGAGGGCCGCTTCCTCGCCCTCGTGGAGGAACACAAGGGCAAGTCCAAGAGCCTCGCGGTCTTCTCCTGAGCCGAGGCCGGCCATGGCACCCGGGCGGGTGCCGGCGGTGGCACGCGGGCGGGTGCCGGCCGTGAGGCGCCGGCGGGTGTCGCCCGTGGAGCGGCGGTCACGGGGTCCGGTGCTGCCGCCGCTCCACGGTCCCCCCTCGGTTCCCCCACCCCTAGGGTGTATCCACCCGCTCCCGCCTATTCACCCGACCGAGCAGGCGCTCGGAGTGAACCGGGGGAGCGGAGGGGGGCGCTTTCCCGGCCTGCTCTGTCCCGCTGATCATTTCGCCCCTACCGTCGGACACCAGGGCACGGGTGTACGGGCGGGGAGGTTCGATCATGGCGGGACGGGGCCCGCGAACCGGGAGCGGTCGCCGGGCGGCGGACGGCGCGCGGGCGGCGGACGAGGCGGCGGCGGAAACCGCACCGGTGCTCGACGGGCGGCTGGTCCGGATCCGCGACCTCGCCGGGCGCCCGCGCGGCACCGGCTTCCTGGCCGACCACCACGGGACGCTCGTGACCAGCCACGAGGTCGTCGACGGGCTCGCCCGGATCGTCCTGCACGCGGCCGGTGACCGCACCTGTGTGGTCGCCGCGGACGCCGTCACCCCGCTGCCCGCCCTCGACCTGGCCCTGATCCGCACCGAGGGCCTCGCCGTGGACCCGCTGCCGATCACGGTGCGGGAGCGGATCCCGGCCGGTACCTACGTACGGATCGCGGCCGACCGCTGGCGCGAGGCCCGGGTGCTGGCCGCGACCCAGGTGACCTACACGGCCACCGACCGGTTCCACCTCCTGGAGGACGCTCTGGAGCTGGCGATCGGTACGGCGGGCCGCGACGCCCTGCGCCTCGGCGGCGGAGCGGCCGGCGGCCCGGTCCTGGACGCCGAGACCGGCGCGGTCCTGGCGGTCCTCGGCACCGCACTCCAGTCCGGCCAGCGCGACGTCGGCTTCGCGGTCCCCCTGCACCACCCGGACAGCGGCCCCCTCGCCGACCTGCTCGCCCGGAACGCCGCGACCGTCCCGGCGTACGGCACCGACCTGAACCTCGCCGGGATCCTGGAACTGACGGCCACCTCCGTCGGCCAGGACGGCCCCCCGGGCACCCTCTCGGGCTACGTGGGCCGTGCCACGCCCCGAAGGGACGCGGGGGACTGCGTGATCGACCCCCACCCACCCGCCCCCGACCACAGGGACCCCGTCCGCCCCGTCGAACGAACCACCGTCTCCCACCAGTTGTCGGCCTTCGCCGAAGGCACCGGCACCGCCCCCGGCACCGGCACCGCCCCCGGCACCACCGTCGGCGCCGCCCCCGCCCCCGCCCCCGGCACCGGTACTGGCCACGGCACCGCCCCGGGCGCCGGCCCCGTCCTGGCCCTGGTCGGCGCCCCCGGCACCGGCCGGACCACGGAGCTCGCCGCCCTGGCCGCCCGCCGCCACCGCGCAGCCCACCCCACGCTCTGGCTCCGCGGTGCCGACCTCAAGGACGCCGACGCCTCCGTGGCCGACGCCGCCCGCCGCACCCTGGAGCGCGCGGTCCGGATCGCCGCCGCCTCCCGTTCCCAACTCCCCGGCGACCTCGGCGACCTGACCGTGGAACGGCTGGCCGCACGCGCCGCCCGCCTCGGCCGCCCGCTGCTCCTCCTGCTCGACGGCCCCGAGGAGATGCCCCCGGTCCTCGCCCACCGGCTGCCCGCCTGGACCGAGGGCACCGCCGACTGGCTGCGGGAGACCGGCGCACGCCTGCTGGTGGCCTGCCGCGAGGAGTACTGGGAGTGCGCCGGCGCCGAGTTCCCGCCCGGCGTGCTGCACGGCACCGGTGACGAAGCGGGGTGCGTCCGGCTCACCGACCTCACCCCCGACGAGGCCCGTAGCGCCCGTGCCCGCTACGGCGTGCCCGACGGCGCCCTCGTCGACCGCGACGCCCGCCACCCCCTCGCCCTGCGCCTGCTCTCCGAGGTCCGTGCCGCCCTCCCGGACGCCCCCGAGGCCGCCCCGATCGACCGGCACGACGTCTTCGCCGCCCACCTCGACCTGATGTGCCTGCGCATCGCGGTCCGGCTGGCCGCCGAGAACGGCCTGCGCGGCCAGGCCGTCCGACGGCTCGCCGCCCGGGTCTCCGGCCAGGTCCACGAGGCCGCCCGGCGCAGCCTGGGCCCCGGACAGGGGGAACTGGACCGGGAGTCGTTCGAGACCGTGTTCCCCTGGGGGCCCGCCCCCGCCCGTCTCGGCGGCGGTTCCGGCTGGGCCTCCGCCGTCCTCACCGAGGGCCTGCTGGTCCCCGCCGGCGGCGGCTACCGCTTCGCCCACGAGGAACTCGCCGACTGGCTCCAGGGCATGCACCTGGACCTGGACGAGGCCCTGCACACCCTCGTGCACCGCCACCGCACCCCCCACCAGGGCACCCAGGCCCTGCCCGTCCCGCACCACCGGATCGGCCCGGTCGTCCAGGCGCTGCTGCTCCTCGACCGGCAGTACGGCCCGGACGCACTGGCGCCACGGCTCCAGGAGCTGGCGCACGCGCTGGACCACGACCCCGGCTCCTGGTGGGCCGCGCGGCTGCTCACCCAGACCCTGCTGAGACTGCCCGACGCGACCCCCTACAACGGGGTGCTGAAGCTGCTCGCGGACCGCGTGGTGCGCCGGCAGCGCGCCGGCTCCGACGCGTTCGGGCCGGCCCTCTGGACGGCGCTCGCCCTGTCCGACGCCGACCGTTTCGATCTGCTGCGCAGACTGGTCCTCGCGGACGAGCCGCTGCCGGAGACGGCGGGCGTCGGTCGGTTCGGGCCCCGGCCGACGGCCGAGGACGCCGAAGGCGCGACGCCGCGCTTCCTGGACGCCGTCGCCCGGCTGCTCGCCGCCGACCCCGCCGCCGTACAGCCGTACCTGACGAAGTGGTTCGACGACGAGCGGCCGTTGCCCGCGATGCCGCACGCCACCGTGGCCACCGCGGCGCAGGCGCTGCTGCACACCCATCGGCACGGTGCCCTGGACGAGCTGACCGAGGTGCTGGTGGACGCGGCGCACCGGCGCGGCGACGAACTGCTCGGCGTGCTCGCCGAGGACGAGCCCTCCGCCGTGTGCCGGGCCGTGGACCGCTGGGCGCACGACGAGCGCCCGGCCCGCCGGGTGGCCGCCGTCGCCCACGCACTGCGGGCCGCGCCGCACGTGCGCGGCGACGCCGACCGCGAACTGCTCCGGTACGCCGCGCTCGGCCTGCTCGCCCGCCCCGCCGACTGCACCCTGCACGGCGGCGCCCTCGCCCTGCTGGTGCGGGACCCGGCGACCCGCGCCCGTCACCTCCCGGCGGCCCTGCGGCACTTCGCCGCCGGCGACCCCCAGCTCACCCCCGCCGCCCTGGTCCCCGCGCTGACCACCCACCCCGAGGAGGTCCTGGCGGCCTTCCGCGCCCGGCTGCGCGGCCCGGACGCCGGACAGGTGCTGCGCACCCTCGCCGACGTCACCGCGCCCGCGCACCCGGAGCGCGTCACCGAGCTGGTCCGGGAGGCCGCCGAGCTGCGGCCGGAGCTGGCCGGGCAGGTCGCCGGGTTCGTCGAGCACCGCCTCGACCGGGGCGCCGAGTCCCGCGCGGTCCTCCTGCCGCTGGTCACCGGACTGCTCGACGACGGCCCCGAACCGGTGCGGGCGGCCCTCGCGACCGTGCTCGGCGCGGTCGGCGCCCCGGCCTCGCAACCGCTCCGCCGCGAGCTCCTCGAGTTCCTGCTCGCCCATGAACGCGACCCCGGCGTGCTGGACGCGCTGCTGCACGCGGCCGCCGCGCAGCGCGGGGAGGACGGTGACCGGCTGCGCGACCTGGTCCGCCGCACCGGGCTGCTCCTGGTCCGCACCCCGGACGGCGCGACCCGCTTCGACCGGGGGCTGGTGGACCTGGGGCGGCACGTGCCCGGGTTCGCCGCCCTGATGGCGCGCTGGCTCACCGACACCCCGGACGAGTGGGCCGCGGTGGTGGGACCGAGCACCCGGCGGATGCTGGGAAACCTGGCCGGGGTGAGGGTCCCGGCGTGACCGCGGACACGTGCGCCCGGTCACAGCGACCGTGCCGGTGTGAGCCGCGTCCGGCAAACATGGCACCCTTAGAGCTGCGTAAGAGGGACAACGGACAAAGGTTCGAGGAGCGGTCACAGTGCAGCGCTGGCGTGGCTTGGAGGACATCCCCGAGGACTGGGGGCGCAGCGTCGTCACCATCGGTTCCTATGACGGGGTGCACCGCGGTCACCAGCTGATCATCCGGCATGCCGTGGACCGCGCCCGTGAGCTGGGCATCCCCGCGGTCGTCGTCACCTTCGACCCGCATCCCAGCGAGGTCGTCCGCCCCGGCAGCCACCCGCCGCTGCTCGCCCCGCACCACACCCGTGCCGAGCTGATGGCGGAGCTGGGCGTGGACGCGGTGCTGATCCTCCCCTTCACCACCGAGTTCTCGAAGCTGTCGGCCGCCGACTTCGTGGTGAAGGTCCTGGTCGACAGGTTGCACGCCAGGGCGGTCGTGGAGGGCCCCAACTTCCGCTTCGGCCACAAGGCCGCGGGCAACGTCGAGTTCCTGATCGAACAGGGCGCGGTCTACGACTTCGAGGTCGAGGTCGTCGACCTGTTCGTGCGCGGCGCGGCGGGCGGCGGTGAGCCGTTCTCCTCGACCCTGACCCGGCGGCTGGTCGCCGAGGGTGACATGGCGGGCGCCCGCGAGATCCTGGGCCGGCCGCACCGGGTGGAGGGCGTGGTCGTGCGCGGCGCCCAGCGCGGCCGCGAGCTGGGCTTCCCCACCGCCAACGTGGAGACCCTCCCGCACACCGCGATCCCGGCCGACGGCGTGTACGCAGGCTTCCTGCACGCCCAGGGCGAGGTGATGCCGGCCGCGATCTCCGTCGGCACGAACCCGCAGTTCGACGGCACCGAGCGCACGGTGGAGGCGTACGCCATCGACCGCGTCGGCCTCGACCTGTACGGCCTGCACGTCGCCGTCGACTTCCTGGCCTTCGTGCGCGGCCAGGCCAAATTCGACTCCCTCGACGCCCTGCTCGAGCAGATGGCCGAGGACGTCAAGCGCTGCCGGGAACTGGTGGCGGCCGAGGACGCCTGAGCCGGGGGACGGCTCGACACACGCCGAAGGGCGGCCGGTGCGTGGAGGCACCGACCGCCCTTCGGCGTTCCGGCTACTGCTGCGGGGGCTGCCCCGGCTGCTGAGGCGGTTGCTGCGGCTGCGGTGTCCGGACCTGCGGCGCCGGCTCACCGGGCTGCGGGAATCCGTAACCGCCGGGCTGGGCCGGGGGCGCGGGCGGCTGGGCACCGGGCTGCGGGTAGCCGTAACCCGGCTGAGGCTGCGCCTGCGGGGGCAACGGCTGCGCGGGCTGCCCCGGCTGCCCCGGCTGCAGCGGAGAGGGCTGCGCGGGCGGCTGGGCACCGGGCTGCGGCCCGCCGTACAGCTCCTGCTGCGGAGCCCGGCCCTGCTGGGGCGGGTACGGCAGTCCGGGCTGTTGCGGGTACGGCTGTCCGGGCTGGGGCGGGTAGGGCTGTCCGGGCTGCTGCGGATAGGACGGCTGACCCGGCTGCTGCGGCGAGGGCCCCGGTCCGGGCGCGTACGGCTGCTGTTGCTGACCCGGCGCGTACTGCTGCTGACCCGGCAGCGGCTGCCCGGGCATCGGCGGGGCGGCCACCGGCGGCGGGTTGCCGTCGCTGGTCCACAGGCCGTGCATCTGCTGGTGCCGTACGAAGTCCTCGGCGACCATCGCCGCCAGGTTGAAGTACGCCTCCCGCACCTTCGGCCGCATCATGTCGAGGTCGACCTCGGCACCGGCGGACAGGTGCTCGTCGAAGGGGACGACCACGACGCCCCTGCAGCGCGTCTCGAAGTGCTGCACGATGTCCTCGACCTTGATCATCTTGCCGGTCTCGCGGACCCCGGAGATCACGGTGAGGGACCGGGACACGAGGTCGGCGTACCCGTGCGCGGACAGCCAGTCCAGCGTCGTGCTCGCGCTGCTCGCACCGTCCACCGACGGCGTCGAGATGATGATCAGCTGGTCGGCGAGGTCGAGCACCCCGCGCATGGCGCTGTAGAGCAGACCGGTGCCCGAGTCGGTGAGGATGATCGGGTACTGCCTGCCGAGCACGTCGATCGCGCGCCGGTAGTCCTCGTCGTTGAACGTGGTCGAGACGGCCGGGTCGACGTCGTTGGCGATGATCTCCAGGCCGGACGGCGCCTGCGAGGTGAACCGCCTGATGTCCATGTACGAGTTGAGGTACGGGATCGCCTGGACCAGGTCGCGGATGGTGGCCCCGGTCTCCCGGCGCACGCGGCGGCCGAGGGTGCCGGCGTCCGGGTTGGCGTCGATGGCGAGGATCTTGTCCTGGCGCTCGGTGGCGAGCGTCGAGCCGAGCGCGGTGGTCGTGGTGGTCTTGCCGACTCCGCCCTTGAGGCTGATCACCGCTATCCGGTAGCAGGACAGCACCGGCGTACGGATCAGCTCCAGCTTCCGCTGCCGCTCGGCCTCCTCCTTCTTGCCGCCGATCTTGAACCGGGAGGACGCGGCGGCGGGCCTGCCGCTCTTCGCCTTCTGCTTCTTGTTGTTGAGCAGCCGGTCGGAGGACAGCTCCACGGCGGCGGTGTAACCCAGCGGTGCCGCACCGGGATTGGTCATCTGCCGCTGGTCGTGCCGGATGGGCTGCGGCCAGGCGGCACCGGCCCGCGGGTCGACGGGCGGCTGGGCGGCCTGCGGCGCGTGGGGACCGTGCGGGTCCTGAGCGGGCGGGGCGGGCTGGGCGGCGCGCGGGTCCTGGGCCGGGGGCACCGGAGGCTGGGCGCCGGGTTGCGGGAAACCGTATCCGCCCGGGACGGCCCCCTGGGGGGCCGGGGGCGTGGGGGCGCCGGGGTAGCCGTAGCCGCCCGGCGCCTGCGGCGGGACGGGAGCGCCCGGCTGCGGGAAGCCGTAGCCACCCTGGGCGTCCGGCACGGGGGGATGCGGCCGGCCGGGCTGCGGGAGGTGGTAACCGCCCTGGGCGTCGGGGGCGGCCGGCTGCTGTGCCGGGGGCTGCTGGGGAGCGTACGGCTGCCCGGGCTGCGGTGCCGCGGGCTGCTGCCAGGCGGCGGGCGCGGGCTGCGGCGCCTGCGGCTGGAACGGCGGCTGCGGTCCGGGCACGCCGGCGGGACCCTGCGCTGCGGCCGGCTGCGGCTGTCCCTGCGGGTGCTGCTGGGCGGGCGCGGGGTCCGGCGCCGTGGTGGGCTGCGCGGGCCACTGGGCGGCGGGCGCGGGCGCGGCGGGCTGGTACGAGGGCGGCAGCGGTGGCACCGCTGCCGGCGGCGTCGGCGGGGGAGCCCAGGCGGCGGGTACGGCGTCCTCGGGCGACGGGGGCGCGTCCTGCGGGGCGGGGGGGACCGGTACGGCGTCCTGGGGCTGGGGCTGGGGCTCCGCCGGGGCCTCCGCTGCTACCGCGTCGGCGCCGGCGTCGGCGGACGCCTCGGCTGCGGGCACCGCCTCGTCCTCGGCAGTCTCGTCCTCGGGACTCTCGTCCGCAGCGCCATCCTTCTTGGCGTCGACCTCGTCTTCGCCCTCGCTCTCGGTCTCGGCGACCGGGGTGGCCTCCTGGACGGGCTCGTCGCCGGGGCCGTCGTTCTCCTCGTGCGGGTCGGCCGCCGGTTCGTCCGTGGAGCCGGTCGCGTCGTCGGTGACGAGGCGCAGCGCTTCGTCCTGGCCGGACGGATCAGACTCCTCGGACTCCTCGGTCTCCGCCTCCACGTCCTCGGAGTCCGCCGGGAGCACGTCGACGTCGGCCGCGGATTCCGCGCCGTCGACGCTTCCCACGGCCTCTTCGGCCCTGTCGGCCTCTTCGGCTTCCTCATCGGCCGCACTCTCCTCCGCGGCCCCGGCCATCTCACGCTGCAGGGCGACCGCGGAGAACCGCATGGTCGCGCCGCTCTCCAGGTCGCCGTTGCCCGCATCGGCCTCCGGCGCCCGCTCCTCGGCGGGGGACCGTTGCGGCTCGAAACCGACGGGCAGCTTCGGCACGCCGGCCGCGCTGCCGACGGGCGGCGCGGCAGGCGTGGCGGTGGCCGGCGGGGTGAAGGGGGCTCCAGGCGTCGCCGCCGGCGCAGGTGTGAAGGGTGCGCCGGGAGTTGACGCGGGTGGCGGGGTGAACGGGGCTCCGGGTGTCGACGGCGGCGCGGGCGGGTGCGTCGCACCGGGCGCCGAAGCCGTCGACGGGGTGCCGGCGGCGCCGGGGTTCGAGGTGGGCGGAGGCGTGAACGGCGCTCCGGGGGTTGACGCGGGCGGAGGCGTGAACGGCGCTCCGGGGTGCGTGGAGGGCGCGGGTGTGAACGGCGTCCCAGGGTTTGACGCGGGCGCAGGTGTGAAGGGCGCGCCCGGAGTTGACGCCGGTGGCGGAGTGAACGGTGCGCCCGGTGCCGGAGCGGTACCCGGCCCGGACGTCGGCCCGGACGTCGGGGCCGACGGCGGCGGGGTGAACGCGACTCCCGGACCCGACGCCCTGCCCCCCTGCTGGGCATGCGGAGGCGGCGTCAACCCGGGGATCGGCGCGCCCGGCGGGAACGGTGAACGCGGGTGACCGGAAGGGTTCGTACCGCTTCCCGGCCCCGCACCCGGCCCGCCCGGCCCCGCACCCGGCCCGCCCGGCCCCGCACCCGGCCCGCCCGGCCCCGCACCCGGCCCGCCTGCGGACCCCGCGCCGGAGGCGCCGCCGGACCCCGAGGCGCCCGATGCCGGTCCGTCGGTGTCTCCGCCGGTGCCCCCCGAACCCCCGGCCGCGTTCTGCGTGTACCAGGCGGGCGGCGCGTAGTCGATCGTGAACTCGCCCGTCATCTCGTTGAGGGACTCCGCGTCGGGCTGGTCGTCGCCGGGTGTCGCCCAGCCCCCGCGGTTCCCGTCCCGGTCGCTGCTCACAGTTCCTCCTGATGTGGTCGAGCACCCTCTTGCCGTGCCGACGTGAAGACCACGTCGTGTCGCTCTCGGCATCCGTATTCGTGTGAGGTAGTCCGATCCACCGGCTCTCCCCCTCGGGGCCCCACGCCGTGTTCATGCTCTCGACGTCGCACCCCCTCCCAGCCTAATCACCACCGGCCGCACCTCGGCAGGCCCGTCCGTCCCTGCGCGGACGTCCACCTGGTCACACCGGCCGCACCGCCGCTGAACAAAACGGGCAAGTGCCGCCAGTTCGGGCGCCCTTGACGACTCCCGGGCCTGGCCCGCGGTGACGGAGCCGTCGCTGAGCAGGGGGGATAGGGTGAGGCGTGTTCGCGTGAGCACAGATGAACTGGCCCCGGAATCCGGGGCATTGCGCGCGGACGCCACGGGGGACGGGGGAGTACGAGGTATGCACGGCAACCGCCGCGACCTTCCCGGAAGTTCTGCCCTACGCGTAGCGCGCAGCAGAGAAGAAAGGGAACGTTCGGCGTGAGCTTCGGCCCACCTCCTTCCATCTACACACAGTCCGCGCTGGCCGCGGACGGCGAGCGCAGGAAGCGGCGCAGACGCCTCTCCGGTGCGCTGGCGGCCGTCGTGGCCGTCGTACTGGCCGTGGGCGGCGCGCTGTTCCTGGCCGCGGGCGGCGACAGGTCCTCGGGCACCCAGCGGGCCGGCGCCCCGGCTCCCGACGCGGTACGGCAGACCGTCGAGAAGGCCCCGGCCTCACCCGAGGGCCAGGTGGTGGTCGACCACTACGAGGAGGACCTCCCCAAGGAGAGCGACCCCAGCCCCCGTTACGCGCCCGGCACCTGGGCCACCGGCAAGATCCTCGCCAAGGGCATCGGCACGAGGATCATCGGCGTGAAGATCGAACCCGGCGCCGACGAGACGGCCTGGTCCCTCCAGCTCGACGGCCACCTCTGCGCCACCACCGGCCACGTCACCGCCGACGGACGTACGGCGGTCGTGGTGCAGCCCGGCAAGCGCAAGGGCACCAAGGACGCCGGCATCTGCGACGAGGTCGTCTTCGTCGACCTGAACACCGGCAGGAAGCTGTGGACGGCCACGATGCCCTCCGCGCGTGAGGCCTACGTCACCAACACGAACCTCACGCTGGCCGACGGGGTCGTCGCGGTGGCCTGGGGCCACGGTTCGGTGGCGTACGACATGGCGCACGGCGCGCGGCTGTGGAACAGCTCGACCGGCGCCAGGTGCGTCGACAAGGGCTTCGCAGGCGGCGGCGCGCTGCTCGCCCTGGAGAGCTGCGGCGAGGGGGCCGACACCACGTACCGGGTGCAGCGGCTCGCCCCGCGCACCGGCAAGCCCGAGTGGACCTACAAGGTGGCCGCCGGCGTCCAGGACGTCTACCTGCCCTCCGCCGACCCGCCGGTGCTCGCCGTCGCGGCCGGGGACACCCTGGTCACCGACCTCATCACGCTCGACAGCGATGACGGCGGCAAGCTCGCCACCATCCCCATGGGCGGCGACGCCTACGCCCCCAGGTGCGGCGACCGCTACTTCTCCGCGGGGTTCTTCGGTGACATCGAGAACTGCGACGGTGTGGTCGTCGGGGCCGACCGGGTCTTCGTCACCAGCAAGGACCAGGCGCAGATCGGCCAGCCGGAGAACTGGATCGTCGCGTTCGACCGGAAGACCGGCCGGAGCGAGGGCAAGCTCGACGGCCGCTCGCTGGAACCCGTAGTCCCGCTGCGGATGAGCGGTGACCGGCTGCTGGTCCTGCGCGGCAGCCTCAGCGACATCGAACCGTCCGCCGTGCTGAGCTGGGACCCGCGGACCGGCAAGCAGACCCCGTACCTGCTCTTCGGCCTCCCTTCCGACGACGGGGGCGAACTCAGCGACCCGACGCGGTCGGACATCGTGGTGGAGCAGGGCAGGGTCTTCTTCGCGAAGCGGGAACTCGCCGCCGACGACAAGCACCCCAAGGAGGCCGTGCTGTCCGTGCTCGGCATCGGCAGCGCCGGGGACGGCTGACCCCTCCACCGGGAGACGGGACCCTCGCCCGGGGGGCGGCACGCGCGCGTGCACCCCCCGGGGCCACCGGTCACTGGGCGGCGAGGCCCCCGTTGCGCTCGGTGGGTTCCAGGTCGAACTCCCCGTCACGCGCGCCCAGCACGAAGGCCCGCCACTCCGCCTCCGTGTACCGCAGCACGGTGTCCGGGTCGAGCGAGGACCGCATGGCCACCGCGCCCTCGGGCAGATAGGCGATCTCGACCCGCTCCTCGTCCTGCTCGGTGCCTGGCGCGCAGTGCCACTCGACGCCCGAGATGTCGAGCGCGTAGAGCTCGTCCCGTTCCCGCTCCTTGCGCGCCTTCATCTCCTCAGCCGTCTCGCTCATCGCGCAGCGACCCCTTCCCGACGTACGTACGCTGTGACGGCCACACTACTGGCGGTCGTACCCGCTCGTCGGGGCTTGTGCACAGCGGTCCGGCCCCGGTCGGACCCGCCCACCGGCACTGGTACTCTTGACGACGGCCGTGTGTGTACGCACCCCCGGAGTCCCTCGCGGACCCTGGAGGAAGCGCCCAGCGGATCCCCGCCTCCCGAGTAACGGAAGCTCTCCCGCGATGCAGACCGGGAGCACTCGGAGGCACTACACAGACCACGAGGAGTACGCGTGTCGCTCGACGCCGCTACGAAGAAGCAGATCATCGGCGAGTTCGGTACCAAGGAGGGTGACACCGGCTCCCCCGAGGTCCAGGTCGCTCTGCTGTCCCGTCGGATCTCCGACCTGACCGAGCACCTCCGGACCCACAAGCACGACCACCACTCGCGCCGTGGTCTGCTGATCCTGGTCGGTCAGCGCCGTCGCCTGCTGCAGTACCTGGCGAAGAAGGACATCCAGCGCTTCCGTGCGCTGGTCGACCGCCTGGGCATCCGCCGCGGTGCGGCGGGCGCCAAGTAAGACGCCATGAAGGGAGCGGTTCCCGGAGAAACCCGGGGCCGCTCCCTTTGCCGTACGTACGGAAACGTGCGGAGTGTCACTCACGCTTTGTAGTGTGGTAGCACGACGCATCACGAAGGAGAAGTGCACCCAAGCCGCCGCCGGTCCTCGGTAGTGGCCCCCGGGGGGAAGCGAGCCCCGGGTGCTTCGATCGAAGACCGGCCCGCACCGCAAGGCGCGCTTCTCCGTGGCCGTCCCCCTGCCACACGGGCAGACCGGGACAAAAGACGATAAGTAGACGAAAGTAACGGAGAACACGCTAGTGGAGAACGAGACCCACTACGCCGAGGCCGTCATCGACAACGGCGCCTTCGGTACCCGCACCATCCGCTTCGAGACGGGCCGCCTGGCCAAGCAGGCCGCCGGCTCCGCCGTGGCGTACCTGGACGACGACACCATGGTGCTGTCGGCCACCACCGCCTCCAAGAACCCCAAGGACCAGCTCGACTTCTTCCCCCTCACGGTGGACGTCGAGGAGCGTATGTACGCCGCCGGCAAGATCCCGGGTTCCTTCTTCCGCCGTGAGGGCCGGCCGAGCGAGGACGCGATCCTCACCTGCCGTCTGATCGACCGCCCGCTGCGCCCGTCCTTCAAGAAGGGCCTTCGCAACGAGATCCAGGTCGTCGCCACCATCATGGCGCTCAACCCCGACCACCTGTACGACGTCGTCGCGATCAACGCCGCGTCCGCGTCCACCCAGCTGGCCGGCCTGCCCTTCTCCGGCCCCATCGGCGGCGTCCGCGTCGCGCTGATCAACGGCCAGTGGGTCGCGTTCCCGACCCACAGCGAGCTGGAGGACGCCGTCTTCGACATGGTCGTCGCCGGCCGGGTCCTGGAGGACGGCGACGTCGCGATCATGATGGTCGAGGCCGAGGCCACCGAGAAGACCATCCAGCTGGTCAAGGGCGGCGCCGAGGCCCCCACCGAGGACGTCGTGGCCGCCGGTCTGGACGCCGCGAAGCCCTTCATCAAGGTCCTGTGCAAGGCGCAGGCCGACCTCGCCGCGAAGGCCGCCAAGCCGACCGGCGAGTTCCCGATCTTCCTCGACTACCAGGACGACGTCCTGGAGGCGCTGTCCGCCGCCGTCCGCCCGGAGCTCGCCTCCGCGCTGACCATCGCGGGCAAGCAGGAGCGCGAGGCCGAACTGGACCGCGTCAAGGGTCTGGCCGCCGAGAAGCTGCTCCCCGAGTTCGAGGGCCGCGAGAAGGAGATCTCCGCCGCGTACCGCTCGCTCACCAAGCAGCTGGTCCGCGAGCGCGTGATCAAGGAGAAGAAGCGCATCGACGGCCGCGGCGTCACGGACATCCGTACGCTCGCCGCCGAGGTCGAGGCCATCCCGCGCGTGCACGGCTCGGCGCTGTTCGAGCGTGGCGAGACCCAGATCCTGGGCGTCACCACCCTCAACATGCTCCGCATGGAGCAGCAGCTGGACACCCTCTCCCCGGTGACCCGCAAGCGCTACATGCACAACTACAACTTCCCGCCGTACTCCACCGGCGAGACCGGCCGCGTCGGTTCCCCGAAGCGCCGCGAGATCGGCCACGGCGCCCTCGCCGAGCGCGCCCTGGTCCCGGTCCTGCCGACCCGCGAGGAGTTCCCCTACGCGATCCGCCAGGTGTCCGAGGCCCTCGGCTCCAACGGCTCGACGTCCATGGGTTCCGTCTGCGCCTCCACCATGTCGCTGCTCAACGCCGGTGTGCCGCTCAAGGCCCCGGTCGCCGGTATCGCCATGGGCCTGATCTCCCAGGAGATCGACGGCGAGACGCACTACGTCACCCTCACCGACATCCTCGGTGCCGAGGACGCCTTCGGCGACATGGACTTCAAGGTCGCCGGCACCAAGGAGTTCGTCACCGCCCTCCAGCTCGACACCAAGCTGGACGGCATCCCGGCCTCCGTCCTGGCCGCCGCCCTCAAGCAGGCCCGGGACGCCCGCCTCCACATCCTCGACGTGATGATGGAAGCGATCGACAAGCCGGACGAGATGTCCCCGAACGCCCCGCGGATCATCACCGTCAAGATCCCCGTGGACAAGATCGGTGAGGTCATCGGCCCCAAGGGCAAGATGATCAACCAGATCCAGGAGGACACCGGCGCCGAGATCACCATCGAGGACGACGGCACCATCTACATCGGTGCCGCCGACGGCCCGTCCGCCGAGGCCGCCCGCGCCACCATCAACGGCATCGCCAACCCGACGATGCCCGAGGTCGGCGAGCGCTACCTGGGCACGGTCGTGAAGACGACGACGTTCGGCGCCTTCGTCTCCCTCCTCCCCGGCAAGGACGGTCTGCTGCACATCTCGCAGATCCGCAAGCTCGCCGGCGGCAAGCGCGTGGAGAACGTCGAGGACGTCCTCGGCGTGGGCCAGAAGGTCCAGGTCGAGATCGCCGAGATCGACTCCCGCGGCAAGCTCTCCCTGATCCCCGTGATCGAGGGCGAGGAAGACGCCTCCTCCGAGGACGCAGCGAAGGACGACACCGACAAGTGACGTCGAGCAGCTCTACGACGACGGCCCGCACCTCCTCGGAGGCGCGGGCCGTCGCCCGTACCCAAACCCTGATCAAGGGCGAGAACGGCATCGGCACGGTCCGCAAGACCACCCTCCCCGGCGGCCTGCGCGTCGTCACCGAGACCCTGCCCTCGGTCCGCTCCGCGACCTTCGGCATCTGGGCCCACGTCGGCTCCCGCGACGAGACCCCCGCCCTGAACGGCGCGACCCACTACCTGGAGCACCTGCTCTTCAAGGGCACCACGCGCCGCTCCGCCCTGGACATCTCCTCCGCCATCGACGCGGTCGGCGGCGAGATGAACGCGTTCACGGCGAAGGAGTACACGTGCTACTACGCACGCGTGCTCGACACCGACCTGCCGCTCGCCATCGACGTCGTCTGCGACATGCTGACCGGCTCCCTGATCCTCGAGGACGACGTCAACGTCGAGCGCGGCGCGATCCTCGAAGAGATCGCCATGACCGAGGACGACCCCGGCGACTGCGTGCACGACCTGTTCGCGCACACCATGTTCGGCGACAACGCCCTCGGCCGCCCGGTCCTCGGCACCGTCGACACCGTCAACGCCCTCACCGCCGACCGCATCCGCCGCTTCTACAAGAAGCACTACGACCCCACCCACCTGGTGGTGGCCGCGGCCGGCAACATCGACCACAACAAGGTCGTACGACAGGTCCGCACCGCCTTCGAGAAGGCCGGCGCCCTCAAGAACACCGCGGCCGTGCCCATCGCCCCGCGCGACGGCAGCCGTACGATCCGCACCGCGGGCCGCGTCGAACTCCTCGGCCGCAAGACCGAGCAGGCACACGTCGTCCTCGGCATGCCGGGCCTCGCCCGCACCGACGACCGCCGCTGGGCGCTCGGCGTGCTCAACACCGCCCTCGGCGGTGGCATGTCCTCCCGGCTCTTCCAGGAGGTCCGCGAGAAGCGCGGCCTGGCCTACAGCGTGTACTCCTACACCTCCGGCTTCGCCGACTGCGGCCTGTTCGGCGTCTACGCCGGCTGCCGCCCCTCGCAGGTCCACGACGTCCTCAAGATCTGCCGGGACGAACTCGACCAGGTCGCCCGGGACGGTCTGCCCGACGACGAGATAGGACGCGCCATCGGCCAGCTCCAGGGCTCCACGGTGCTCGGCCTGGAGGACACCGGCGCGCTGATGAACCGCATCGGCAAGAGCGAGCTGTGCTGGGGCGAGCAGATGTCCGTCGACGACATGCTGGCCCGGATAGCGGCGGTGACCCCGGACGAGGTCCGCTCCGTCGCCCGCGACATCCTGGGACAGCGCCCGTCTCTGTCGGTCATCGGCCCGCTGAAGGACAAACAGGCCGCACGCCTGCACGACGCCGTCGCCTGACACACACCGATAAGGAACGAAGAAGATGAGCAAGCTGCGCGTGGCGGTCCTCGGCGCCAAGGGCCGGATCGGCTCCGAGGCGGTCAAGGCGGTCGAGGCCGCGGAGGACCTGGAGCTGGTCGCCGCCCTCGGCCGGGGCGACAAGCTGGAGGCGCTGGAGGCGTCCGGCGCCCAGGTCGCGGTCGAACTCACCACCCCCGCCTCGGTGATGGGCAACCTCGACTTCTGCGTACGCCGCGGCATCCACGCCGTCGTCGGCACCACCGGCTGGACCGACGAACGCCTCGCGCAGCTCAGGGGCTGGCTCGCCCAGTCCCCTGAGACCGGCGTGCTCATCGCCCCCAACTTCTCCATCGGCGCGGTGCTGACGATGAAGTTCGCGCAGATCGCCGCCCCCTACTTCGAGTCGGTGGAGGTCGTCGAACTCCACCACCCGAACAAGGTCGACGCCCCCTCGGGCACCGCCACCCGCACGGCCCAGCTCATCGCCGAGGCCCGCGCGAAGGCCGGCACGGCGCCCGCCCCGGACGCCACGGTCACGGCACTGGACGGCGCCCGGGGAGCCAGCGTCGACGGCGTCCCGGTCCACGCGGTCCGCCTCCGCGGCCTCCTCGCCCACCAGGAGGTCCTGCTGGGCGGCGAGGGCGAGACCCTCACGGTCCGCCACGACTCCCTCCACCACAGCAGCTTCATGCCGGGCATCCTGCTCGGCGCCCGCCGCGTGGTCACCACTCCCGGCCTGACCTTCGGCCTGGAGAACTTCCTGGACCTCGGCTGATCCGGGACCTCTGACATGCGCGCGAAGATCTCCTACGCCCTCACGGCCGCCGTCCTGCTCTTCTACTTCGTCCTGGTCGGCAGCCGCGGTGTGATGCTCATCCAGACCGGCACGGTCCTCACCGTCACCTTCGGCGTGGCGGTACTGATCCTGCCGGTCATCGGCCTGTGGTTCCTGTGGATGAACACCCGGTTCGTCCGCCGCGCCAACGCCCTGGCCGCCGAACTGGACGCCGAGGGCGGCCTGCCCGTCGACGAGCTGAAGCGCACGCCCGGCGGCCGCATCGACCGGGACTCGGCCGACGAGGTCTTCGCCAAACGCAAGGCCGAGACCGAGGCCGCCCCCGACGACTGGCGCAGCTGGTTCCGGCTCGCCGTCGCCTACCACGACGCCCGCGACACCCCGCGGGCCCGCAAGGCGATGCAGCGCGCCATAGCCCTGCACGACGGCAAGCCGACCGGGGCCTGACCCGCTCCTGCCGCTCCCTGCGTGGCCGCTGAGCGCGCGGCTGCTCCGCGCGCTCAGCTCCGCCGGTACTCCGCCGCCCACGCCTCCACGACGTCCGCCGCCCGGTCGAAGGCCGAGGCCCGGCCCACGAAGTCCAGCGTGTGCGTGGTCAGCAACGGCGCCGTGTCGCCCGCCGGCCGGTCCTCGCGTACGAGCGTCAGCGCCTGCCCCTGCACCGTGCGCGGCAGCCCCAGCCAGCGCACCGGCTGCTGCGCCGTGCGCACCGAGACGACCCGCCGCCAGGGCACCGTGCGCGTGTGCAGCAGGCCCACCTGGCGCACGCCGCGCGCGCTCACCCACACTCCCATGCGCAGTATCCGCAGCGCGGCCGCGATGATCAGCAGCGCGATGCCGAGGACCACGGCGGCGGAGGAGAGCGACCCGGTCAGGGCCAGCGCCACCGCCGCGAACAGCACGAACGAGGCGAGCAGCAGCCACAGCGCGGCCCCGCCCACACGCCACGGCCCGGGCCGGTAGGGGCGTCGCCAGCGGTCGCGGTCGTCGTCGTACGGCAGCGCGCCGTCAGGTGCGGCGTCGAAGGTGCGGTCGGCCGTCAGGAAGGGCAGGGGCACGGCTGGTCCTCACTCAATCCATGCGTGGGCTGTGCCCGGTGAGGCTATCCGGCCGTGTCCCCGCCCACCACCCGCGGAGGTCCGGAAGGGTCAGTGGCCCTGGGAAGCCTGGGACTGCTGGGTTCCGGTGCCGGACGACGTGGACAGCGCGGGCATGCCCAGGACGAGGGAACCCACAAGACCGGCCACGAGGGTGAGCCCGAGCAGCCACCGCCCGGCTATCTGGCTCACGGACGACCGCGGCCGGGGCGGGGGAGTGACATTGCTGCGGAACCTGTCGGTCTCGGCGAGGAATGCGAACGGGACGGGTTCACGCCGACGGAACATCGGGGGTACGTCTCCTCTCGGGGACGGGGGCTCGGAAGGGATCGAACGAATCGCTCTCACCGGTACAGACGAGCGAACGAAGCGATAGGTGCCCGGTTGCCCCGAATTCACAGAACTTCACCGAAGTTCGGTGAAGATGTCGCACCCGGACACTGAACGCCCCGATGTCAGTGCCGGGCCGTAGAGTGGGCGCCGCCCGAGAGATGTGATGGAAGGACCCTCCGAGTCGTGACCGACACCCCCGCCGACGACCTCAAGCCCAGCTTCCGCAGCGACGTCACCGTCGAGCTGGTCAAGCACAGCGCGGCCGACTCCGACGTGCTGTGGGCCGCCCGCGTCTCCACCGCCGGCGAGCAGTCCCTGGAGGAGCTGCAGAAGGACCCGGAGCGTTCCAAGGGCCTGATCAACTACCTGATGCGGGACCGGCACGGCAGCCCCTTCGAGCACAACTCGATGACCTTCTTCATCAGCGCCCCGATCTTCGTCTTCCGCGAGTTCATGCGGCACCGGGTGGGCTGGTGCATCGCCGGGGACACGGAGATCACTCTGGAGAGCGAGGCGGGTCAGCTGCGTCGTCGCACCATCGCCGAGCTGTACAGGCTCTGGCACGTGGGTGTCGAGGACCGCCTGCCGCATTCGGCCGGCGGTGTCACCTGGCACAGCCGGGCGGGGAAGTGGATGGCGCAGGTGAAGCGCGGCGACAGCAACCACTACCTCGGCCTCTACGAGAACCGCGAGGCCGCCGAGTCCGCCGTCGCCGAGTTCAGGGAGCTGCACCCCAGCACCCGTATCCGCAAGCTCGAATCGGTACGCCGCAACCACGTGCGCTGCTTCGATGAGGAAACCCTTCTGGCGCAGCGGGCGCGGATCGTCGACGTGATCGAGTCGGGCGTCAAGGCGCTCGTCAAGATCACCACGGCGTCGGGCAAGACACTCCGCTGTACCGTCGACCACGCCCTGTTCACCCCCGACGGCTGGTGCAAGGCGGGAGAACTGTCCGTGGGGGA
Source organism: Streptomyces sp. NPDC021562 (assembly GCF_040640875.1). Classification (NCBI taxonomy): domain Bacteria; kingdom Bacillati; phylum Actinomycetota; class Actinomycetes; order Kitasatosporales; family Streptomycetaceae; genus Streptomyces; species Streptomyces sp. NPDC021562. The sequence continues at coordinate 4,134 of NZ_JBFACN010000008.1, read as the reverse complement.
CGCCGTGCTCGTTTCCGGCACCGCACCGGGCCCGTCACAGGGCCTGGTGCCGCCGAGCCTGCGCCGTGGCATCGGTGTATGGACCGCCATGCAGCGCGAGCGGCTCATCAAGGATGTCGACACCTGCCATCTGTGCGGGCAGGGCTTCCCCCGGGAACAGCTCGCCCTCGACCATGTCGTCCCGGTGGCGGGTGACCTGCTCCAGGCCCTCGACGAGAAGAACCTCGCTCCCGCCTGCGAGCCGTGCCACGCGGTCAAGAGCGCGGGGGAGCAGGCGCTGGCCCGACGTGGCGGAAAGGTCACCAAGGCGGTGCCGGACCAGGTCGTGTCGATCGAGACCGACGGCGAGGAGATGACGTACGACCTCTCCGTCGAGGGGCCCTGGCACAACTTCCTTGCGAACGGTTTCGTGGTCCACAACTCGTACAACGAGGAGTCGGGTCGCTACCGGGAACTGCAGCCGGTCTTCTACGTGCCGGGCGAGGACCGCAAGCTGGTCCAGCAGGGGCGTCCCGGAAAGTACGAGTTCGTGCCGGGCACTGAAGCCCAGCAGGAGATCGTGGAACGCTCGATGCAGGAGTCGTACATCCAGGCCTACGAGCGTTACCAGGAGATGCTCGCCGCCGGCGTCGCCCGCGAGGTGGCCCGCGCCGTGCTCCCCGTCGGCCTCTTCTCCTCGATGTACGCCACCTGCAACGCGCGCTCGCTGATGCACTTCCTCGGTCTGCGCACCCAGCACGAGCTGGCCAAGGTGCCGTCCTTCCCGCAGCGGGAGATCGAGATGGTGGGCGAGAAGATGGAGGCGGAGTGGGCCAGGCTCATGCCGCTCACGTACGCCGCCTTCAACGCGAACGGCCGTGTCGCGCCGTAGTACGGCCTGCTTCTCGTGCTGCCTGTCGCGCTCGGCACAGATGTACGGATCAGCCTCGCGAAGTGTCCGTATTGCGGCATTTGGAGAAGTTCATCTAGCCTGATCAAACGGACCCGGCACTGCTTGAACCCCCGAGCAGGCAGTGCCGGGCTCCGCCTTTGTCCGGACTTTCCCCGCACCCCGAGGGCAGACCGCGCCGTGAGCACCGAGTAGCGTGTAACCCATGGCTCCGACCTCCACTCCGCAGACCCCCTTCGGGCGGGTCCTCACCGCCATGGTCACGCCCTTCACGGCGGACGGCGCGCTCGACCTCGACGGCGCGCAGCGGCTCGCCACCCACCTGGTGGACGCAGGCAACGACGGCCTGATCATCAACGGGACCACCGGCGAGTCCCCCACCACCAGCGACGCGGAGAAAGCGGACCTCGTACGAGCCGTACGGGAAGCGGTCGGCGACCGCGCCCACGTCATCGCGGGCGTCGGCACCAACGACACCCACCACAGCACCGAACTGGCCCGCCAGGCGGAGAGCGCCGGAGCCCACGGCCTGCTGGTCGTCACGCCGTACTACAACAAGCCCCCGCAGGAGGGCCTGTACCGGCACTTCACGACCATCGCGGACGCCACCGGGCTGCCCGTCATGCTCTACGACATCCCCGGCCGCAGCGGCGTCCCGATCAGCACCGAGACGTTCGTCCGCCTCGCCGAGCACCCGAGGATCGTCGCCAACAAGGACGCCAAGGGCGACCTCGGCCGCGCGAGCTGGGCCATCGCGCAGTCCGGCCTGGCCTGGTACTCCGGCGACGACATGCTCAACCTGCCGCTGCTCTCCGTGGGCGCCGTCGGCTTCGTCTCGGTCGTCGGCCACCTGGTCACCCCGGACCTGCGGGCCCTCGTCGAGGCCTTCACCTCCGGCGACGTCCAGAAGGCGACGGAGATCCACCAGAAGCTGCTCCCGGTCTACACCGGCATGTTCCGCACCCAGGGCGTCATGACCACCAAGGCCGCGCTCGCCCTCCAGGGACTGCCCGCCGGACCGCTGCGCGCGCCCATGGTCGAATGTTCGGCCGAAGAGGTCGCCCAGCTCAAGATCGATCTTGCTCCCGGCGGGGTACAGCTCTGACAACAGACTTCGCGCGGTCGTCCGCGCAGCAAGGCTTCACAACTGAATAAGCGGGACCACCGGTGTGCCCGCACCCACACAACGACAACTGCTTATGCACGAACGTCACGCACGCCACGTGCCCGACCGGTACGTGGCGTGCGTGGTGAGGAGAGTCTTTTGAGTCATCCGCATCCTGAACTCGCCCCGCCGCCGCAGCTCCCCGAAGGCGCCCTGCGCGTCACCCCGCTCGGCGGGCTCGGTGAGATCGGCCGAAACATGACCGTCTTCGAGTACGGCGGCCGTCTGCTGATCGTCGACTGCGGAGTGCTCTTCCCCGAGGAGGAGCAGCCCGGAATCGACCTGATCCTGCCGGACTTCTCGTCCATCCGGGACCGCCTCGACGACATCGAGGGCATCGTCCTCACCCACGGTCACGAGGACCACATCGGCGGCGTCCCCTTCCTGCTCCGCGAGAAGCCGGACATCCCGCTGATCGGCTCCAAGCTGACCCTCGCGCTCATCGAGGCGAAGCTCCAGGAGCACCGCATCCGCCCCTACACCCTGGAAGTGGCCGAGGGCCGGCGGGAGCGCGTCGGACCCTTCGACTGCGAGTTCGTCGCCGTCAACCACTCCATTCCCGACGCCCTCGCGGTCGCCATCCGCACCCCCGCCGGCATGGTGGTCCACACCGGCGACTTCAAGATGGACCAGCTTCCGCTGGACAACCGTCTGACGGACCTGCACGCGTTCGCCCGGCTGAGCGAGGAGGGCATCGACCTGCTCCTGGCCGACTCGACGAACGCCGAGGTCCCGGGCTTCGTCCCGCCCGAGCGCGACATCTCGAACGTCCTGCGGCAGGTCTTCGCCGGCGCCCGCAAGCGGATCATCGTGGCCAGCTTCGCCAGCCACGTCCACCGCATCCAGCAGATCCTGGACGCGGCCCACGAATACGGCCGACGGGTCGCCTTCGTCGGCCGCTCCATGGTCCGCAACATGGGCATCGCCCGGGACCTCGGCTACCTCAGGGTCCCGCCGGGCCTGGTCGTGGACGTCAAGACCCTCGACGACCTGCCCGACCACGAGGTGGTCCTGGTCTGCACGGGCTCCCAGGGCGAGCCGATGGCGGCCCTGTCCCGGATGGCCAACCGCGACCACCAGATCCGCATCGTCGACGGCGACACGGTCATCCTGGCCTCGTCCCTGATCCCGGGGAACGAGAACGCGGTGTACCGCGTCATCAACGGACTGACCCGCTGGGGCGCCAACGTCGTCCACAAGGGCAACGCCAAGGTGCACGTCTCCGGCCACGCCTCGGCCGGCGAACTGCTGTACTTCTACAACATCTGCCGCCCGAAGAACCTGATGCCGGTCCACGGCGAGTGGCGGCACCTGCGCGCCAACGCCGAGCTCGGCGCCCTCACCGGCGTCCCGCACGACCGCATCGTCATCGCCGAGGACGGCGTGGTCGTGGATCTCGTCGCTGGCAAGGCGAAGATCTCCGGCAAGGTCCAGGCCGGCTACGTGTACGTCGACGGCCTCTCCGTCGGCGACGTGGGCGAGCCGGCCCTCAAGGACCGCAAGATCCTCGGCGACGAAGGGATCATCTCGGTCTTCGTGGTCGTCGACGCGTCCACCGGCAAGATCACCGGTGGGCCCCATGTCCAGGCCCGTGGCTCCGGCATCGAGGACTCCGCGTTCGCGGACGTCCTGCCGAAGATCTCGGAGGTGCTGGAGCGCTCGGCCCAGGACGGCGTCGTGGAGCCCCACCAGCTGCAACAGCTCATCCGCCGGACCCTCGGCAAGTGGGTCTCGGACACCTACCGGCGCAGGCCGATGATCCTCCCGGTGGTCGTGGAGGTCTGACCTCGTCGGCCTCAACCTGGAGCGGGGTGCCTCGATTTGCATCGAGGCACCCCGCTCCAGTACGTTTACGGCTCTGCCCGACCGGGAACCCCAGTGCCTCATGGACTGGATCCGGTTGACCCGGACCGGGTGGAAATTCCGACTCAGAACTTCTGATAAAGTCGGAAGCGCCGGAAAGGGAAACGCGAGAGCGGGAACCCGGAAAGCACCGAGGAAATCGGATCGGAAAAAGATCTGATAGAGTCGGAAACGCAAGACCGAAGGGAAGCCCGGAGGAAAGCCCGAGAGGGTGAGT